>BDTA01000080.1 GCA_002897935.1 bacterium BMS3Abin08 | reverse complement strand
GTTCAACCCTTCTCTCGTTGCCATTGCCGTGAAGAAGGACTCTCCGTTCTCGGGAGCCGGCGACTGTAAGGTCCTCTATGGCATCGAGGGTATACAGGAGGTGGCTGCACATCCTGATGTGGACTTTGTTCTGTCGGCTATTTCCGGAGCTGCGGGACTGTTGCCTACAATGTCCGCGATTTATGAGGGGAAGACCATCGGACTTGCCAATAAAGAGACCCTTGTAATGGCGGGCAACGTTGTTAACAGGGAGGTTTTGCGCTGCGGTGCAAGGATACTGCCTGTGGACAGTGAACACAGTGCGATCTTTCAGTGCCTTCAGGGGCAGAGAAGAAGTGATGTCAAAAAGATAATACTCACTGCATCGGGCGGGCCATTCCATGATATGGGCGCTGATGAACTCAGGGATGTTACACCCGAGGAGGCCCTTAAACATCCTACATGGAAGATGGGAAAGAAGATCACCATCGATTCAGCCACCCTCATGAACAAGGGTCTGGAGGTGATAGAGGCACATTTCCTCTTCGGGCTTGACCCCGGCAGAATAGAGGTGGTAATTCATCCCCAGAGTGTAATTCATTCCGTTGTCGAGTTCAGGGACGGTTCAATGATTGCCCAGCTTTCCCTTCCCGATATGAAGGGACCGATTGCCTATGCGCTCTCCTACCCCGACAGGCTGGACAATGTGGTAAGAAACTGCCGCCTCCACGAGGTTGGCACACTTACATTCAGGAAGCCTGATACGGAGAGGTTTCCCTGTCTCGGGCTTGCATATGATTCACTCACGATGGGTGGTACCGCACCGACGGTGCTTAACGCCTCAAATGAGGTTGCGGTTGGTGCATTCATAAGAGGCATTATACCTTTTGCCGGGATACCTGTTATAATAAAGAAAGTGCTCGGGGTACACGATGCTGTGGCCGCTGAGGATATTGATACGGTCTTGTGGGCCGATGACTGGGCAAGGAAAAAAACGGAAGAAGTCCTGAAGATCTGAATCCGGCTGCGGGAAACCCCTTATCAATCCCGGGTCTGCAACAAGCCGCATGCGGCATATCTATAAATAGTGATTCCGTGTCAGACTATCAACAGGATTAGGAGGAATTATTGACTATACTATCGGCAGTTATACTTCTCGGGGTACTCATATTCATCCATGAGCTTGGTCATTTTTTAGTAGCCAAGCTCATCGGTGTCAAGGTCCTGAAGTTCTCCCTTGGTTTTGGTCCGGGGGTGATAGGAAGAAAGTTCGGGGAGACGGAGTATGTGCTCTCGGCTGTGCCCCTTGGCGGTTACGTCAAGATGCTCGGTGAAGAGCCGGGAGAGGAACTTGATGAGGCCGAGAAGGAAAGGTCCTTTCAGGCCCAGTCCCTTATCAAGAGGTCATTGATAGTAGTTACCGGTCCACTCTTCAATATCCTTCTTACCTTTGTGATCTTTACAGTGGTCCTTTCCATCGGACTTCCGATAAACGTCCCCGTGATCAGCCGCTTGCTCCCTGTAATTGACGAGGTGCAGGAGGGCTATCCTGCATACGAGGGGGGGATGAAGAAGGGCGATGTTGTGTTGAATATCAACGAACGCAAGATCAGTACCTGGTTGGATATGGTGGATATCGTTTCAAAGAGTCCCGGCAAGAAACTATCCTTCAGGGTGAAGCGGGGGAAAGAGCTGCTTGATCTGAGTATAACCCCACGGTCTGTCGAGGAGGAGGTGAAGGGGAAGAAGTCTGTTATCGGCCGGATCGGCGTCAGGAAGCTTGGCGGAGGTTTCTTTGATCAGATTAAGGCAGAGAGTCTTCTTTCAGCCCCTTACAAGGGCATGGTTGCGACCTATAAGATGGGATTTTTCATTGCCGATTCGATCAGGATGCTGATATCGGGGGATATCTCTGTAAAGAATCTCGGTGGCCCGGTTACAATCCTTAAAGAGTCCGGCAAGGCTGCATCAGCCGGAGTGCTTGCATATTTCATGTTTATGGCTGTCCTCAGCGTCAATCTCGGTATACTGAACCTTCTGCCTGTTCCCGTCCTTGACGGGGGGCATTTACTCCTCTTCGGGATCGAGGGGCTGAAGGGGTCTCCCCTCAATGAAAAGACAATAATGTTTGCCCACCGGATAGGTTATGCTCTCATAATCATCCTCATGGTTTTTGCCCTCTATAACGACTTCATGCGGATATTCTCTCCTTCAACCATGCCCTGACAATGCACCACCGGCTGAAAATAAACATCTATTATGAGGATACGGATTGCGCTGGGGTGGTTTACTATGCGAACTATCTTAAGTATTTCGAGCGGGCCCGCACGGAACTCCTCCGGAGCCTCGGCATCCCTGTCAGGGGTTTGATGGATGAGGGCCTGTACTTTGTTGTGGTGAAGGCATCATTGGACTATCACCGCCCCGGAAGATATGGAGATACACTCCTGATCGAGACTGAGGTCGTCCACATTGGTCCGGCCTCGATTGAGTTTTCCCATTATGTAAGGAATGATTTGACGGGGGATATGCTTGTTTCCGGCATGGTGAAGATAGCAACGGTGACTGACCGTATGAAACCGGTAAGGCTTCCCGCAAAGATCAAGGAATCCTTTGAGAATGCGCCCGGCATCACTTAAAAGGCAAACCTCGGCAGGAGGTATTATTTTCAAAAACGAGGGAGAAGAGTCGAGTGTTGCACTTGTCGCCGTCAGGGCCGGCGCTGTCTGGACCTTACCAAAGGGCCTGATTGAAAAGGGCGAAAAGCCTGAAGAGACAGCCGTCAGAGAGGTGCGGGAAGAAACGGGTCTCGAGGCAAGAATAGTTGATTTTCTCGGTTCCGTATCATACTGGTATTTCATGAGGAACGAGAATACAAAGTACCGCAAGACCGTGTATTACTATCTCATGGAGTTGCAGGATGGAGCCCCTGAGGACCATGACCGGGAGGTTGACGAGGTTGCCTGGTTTTCTGTCGGTGATGCGTTGAAGGTGCTCACTTACAGGGGAGATATAGAGATAATGGGACGTGCAAAGGATATTTTGCGGGATGCCCGGAAGTCAGGCTCTCCGGCCAAAGGAGGATGTCCACCCTTTGGAATATAGCAGCAGAGGTATGATACATGGAAATGCCTGAACAATCAAATAAAATAGTCGACAGGGTTACCCTTGAATCGGTCGTTGCTGAACTCAAAAAAGAGAGTAAGCGGGTGGTTTTTACCAACGGCTGTTTTGATATTCTCCATGCCGGTCACGTGCGTTACCTCCGGCAGGCCCGGGAGCTTGGTGACTGCCTTGTCGTGGGGCTGAACTCCGACGGCTCTGCCGGCAGGCTGAAGCCTCAAAGACCGATAGTGCCGGAAGGGGAGAGGGCCGAGGTCCTCTCGGCATTAGAGATGGTTGATTACATCACGATCTTTGATGAGGACACCCCCTATGATCTCATCAGGGCCATAAGGCCCGACATCCTGGTCAAGGGCGGTGACTGGAGGGTTGGGGAGATTGTCGGCGCCGACCTTGTCGGCGAGGTATACAGCCTTCCATACAGGCGGGGTTTCTCCACCACCGGCATAATTGAAAGGATCACGAGAAGGTACTGCAGCTCCAGATGAGGTCCCGGATTTTTCATCCCTTTGAAGAGTTTGTCAACAGGTTCACCTGCCCGAAAGAGACCGGGGACCTGACCGAAGCTCGGAAGCCCCTGTTAATCCACAACCTGAAAGATGCCTCACGATCCCTCTTTGCCGCAATCCTCTCCACTTTAAACAGGGATTTCACCCATGTAATCGTAACAGGGAGAGATGGGGAGGCAAGACGACTTTCAGGGGATATAAGGTTCTTTTCGGAGGTTCTCAACGGGGGGGATGGTTCTCATGTTTATCTCCTGCCTGAGGGTGACGATCCTCTCTCGGTGACAACGAGATTGAGGGGCCTTATCAACAGCAGGAGCGGGGGTGTCCTTGTTGGTTCAAGGGATGTCTTTCTCTCTTCTGCATGGTCGGTTGAGGACCTGAAAAGGACGGCCATTGTCCTGAACCCCGGGATGGAATTTCAAAGGGAGGATCTTGTCGGGGCGATTCTCAGGATGGGATACCGGAGGAGATCTCTTGTTTCCGACCTGGGGGAGTTCAGCGAGAGGGGATGGATCCTCGATATCTTTCCGCCGGAGCTGGATAAGCCCGTCAGAATAGAGTTTTTTGGTGATGAGATAGAGGCGCTGAAGACCTTTCAGGTTGACAGCCAGCGTTCCGATGGCGCAGTGCAGGACCTGACGATTCTCCCTGTAAGGGACGATGCAGAAGGCCCCCAGGTTATTGATTCAATTCCTTCAGAGTCTTTCTGCTGTCTCTTTGATCCAATGCATGGTGCGGACGCCGGTGATGGTCCTGTTTTGCGCTGTGGCGACGACGGGTTTTCAGGGTTCATGAGGACCTTCTGTTTTGACCGGATAGGGCTTGAGGGGAGAGAAAACGCCCCTGTTAAGGCCCTTGCAGGATACGGGTTTCTCCATTCCGAGAGGAGGGACGTCTTCGGACTTTCATCGGCGCTGAAGGGGTATGAGGGCGCCGTGATGATCGTTCTTCCGGCAGAGGCTCAGATAGAGAGGATAAGGGAGATACTGAGGGAGGGTGATCTTATCGTGCCCTTTGTAGACATAAAAGATATCGCAGGTTACAGGGGCAGGTATGCAGTTACCAAGGGGCGCCTCTCAGAGGGGGTTAACCTCGGGGAAACGGTGGTCCTTACAGAGAAGGAGATCTTCGGCAGGAGGTCTGCATATAAACCCCATAAGGGCTTCGGGATCAAGCGGCTCATTGAGAACACCGAGGATCTCAAAGAGGGGGATTTCATTGTTCACAGGGATCATGGGATCGGGAGTTTCATCGGGCTGCAACACCACAGGGCAGGGGGGCATGAAGGCGAGGCAATGGTCATTGAATATGCAGAGGGAAGACTCTACCTGCCGTTGCATAACATAGGACTTATCCGGAAGTATAAGGCCGAACAGGGTGTCGTACCCCTTCTGGACAGGCTCGGGAGCCGGAAGTGGAAAAAGAGGAAGGAGCGTGCGCGTAAGAGGATCAGGGAGATGGCACGGAAACTCATCTCTCTTTATGCCCACAGGGAGGTACTGACCGGATATTCCTTCAGCCCCGATACGGAACTGCACCGGGAATTTGAGGCCTTCTTTCCCTATGAGGATACCCCTGATCAGAGGAGGGCCTGGGAGGAGATAAAGGCCGAGATGGAGTCAAAGAGGGCAATGGACAGGCTCTTATGCGGTGACGTGGGCTTCGGCAAGACGGAGGTGGCAATGAGGGCCGCCTTTAAGGCCGTTTATGACAACAAGCAGGTGGCAGTTCTTGTGCCTACCACGATACTCGCCGAGCAGCACTACAGGAATTTCATGGCGCGTTTTTCCGCCTTTCCCATAAACATAGATTTCCTCAGCAGGTTCAAGACTGCGTCGGAGAAGAAAAAGACCATCGAGGCAATCGCCAACGGCGGGATTGATATCATCATCGGCACCCATGCCCTCCTGAGGAAGAGTTTGGTTTTTTATGACCTTGGCTTGCTGATTGTGGATGAGGAGCACCGTTTTGGTGTTGCCCATAAGGAGAGGATAAAGGAACTGAAGAAGAAGGTGGACTGCCTCACCATGAGCGCCACTCCCATACCCCGTACCCTTGAGCTGTCGCTTTCAGGCATAAGGGAGATGAGTCTTATCGAGACACCTCCCGAGGAGCGTATTGCCATAAAAGGCATGGTCGTTACATTCGATGAAGAGGTACTGAGGCATGCAATTGTGAAGGAACTCGAGAGGGAGGGCCAGGTCTATTTTGTTCATAACAGGGTCAAGGATATAGACCGGATGAAGGACTATCTGACGGGGCTTGTTCCCGGCGTAAGCATTGCAGTGGCCCATGGACAGATGAAGGAGCGTGAGCTTGAGGATATAATGCTGCGCTTTATGGACGGCAATATCGACCTGCTCCTGTGCACGGCTATTATAGGCTCGGGCATAGATGTCCCTTCTGCAAATACCATTATAATCAACAGGGCGGACCGTATGGGGCTTGCGGATCTTTACCAGTTGAAGGGCAGGGTGGGCAGAAGCAACCTTAACGCCTATGCATATTTTATCATCCCCGGCACCGACTCACTCACAGAGGAGGCACGCGGCAGGATTGAGGCTATCGAGGAGTTAAACTACCTCGGTGCAGGGCTCAAGCTTGCAATGAAGGACCTCGAGATAAGGGGCGCCGGCAATCTCCTTGGTGCGCAACAGTCCGGTCATATACATGCCGTGGGGTTTGACATGTATATGGAGATGCTTTCAGAGGAGGTGGCAAGAATGAAGGGGATCGAGGTTGAAGAGGAGAGGGATATATCGATAGACCTCGGCTTGAATGCTTTTATTCCCGGGGATTATATCGAGGACGTTACCGGCAGGCTGAGTATCTACAGGAGGCTGAACCTCTGCCGTAGTGAGGAGGATGTCGATGCACTCGCAGAGGAGATAAAGGACAGGTTCGGCCCCCTGCCTGAGGAGATGTTAAACCTTATCGAGACGGTCAGGATCAGGACACTGGCGATGAGACTGAAGATATCGGCAGTCTCATCCCGCAATGGTGATCTCGGCGTAAGGTTTTTTGAAGATACCCCCCTCCATGTGGACTCACTTATCAACGTACAGAAACACTACCTGGGTAGGGTCTTACTCTCGGAGGAGGGCTTTTTTGTTAAAGGAGGGAAAGGGCGGGAGCCCGGGTCCCTGGTAACGCTCAAGGAGATACTTAACTCCCTGGTTCGGTTACCTGCTGTGTAATATCAAAGCAGGGTTGATTATTATTAACCCGGAATCCTAACAGGGAGTAAACCGGCAGTGCAAACTCACTACTGCCTATATTGAGCGATTCTTTTGTTAGATCGTCATTCCCGCAGTTTTTTGAGCGGGAATCCAGTAGAAAGCATGTAACTATATGAAGAAACTGAATTTGCGTTTTCACGTGAATGACAGAAAAGCGATTTTTAAGACTTTTTACAAAAACACCATATATTCAGTTTTTCGAAATCTGCTCTCCATATTTAATTGACGGTTTATAAATATAAAGCCCTGCGGTCTCAGCCGCTGGGTAGTTCACTAACTTTTATACTCTGGTCTTCTAAGATGGAATTCAAGGGTTCGTTCTATAAACTCTGTGTCTCAGTGTCTCTGTGGTTGTATTATCAACGGAAAAATCGGAAGAACCATAATCTTTCGTAATTTGAGACAGGGTGTTTGCATTTTCTGTCGAAATCTGCTACCTTAAGTTATGTATTTTCTGCCCATATCACTGGCGCTCTTTCTCCTTTTTATCCTTCTTATCCCACTCCTGATTGTCCTTGCGCCGGCAATTGCCTTTACAAAACTCGGACTTGATCCCGTCTGTGGATATGCCTTCTTCATCCTCTGTCTGCTGGGTAGCGGCATTAACATCCCGATTCACAGGAAGAAGGTGGACTATGCCGTTCCTGTTGATGAAACGAATGTCATGGTTCAGAGTTTTTTCGGTATAAAGATCCCCCCTTATACAGAGCAGGTGATAGCAGTGAATTTCGGGGGTGCGGTGCTGCCTGTGATCCTGAGCATCTATCTTCTCGGGAATGTCCCCATCCATCTCGTTTTAATTGCCACTGCCGTGACCTCGACCGCATCGTATCTCCTGAGCAAACCCGTAAGGGGGGTGGGTGTGATTATGCCGGCCTTTGTCCCCCCGCTGATTGCCGCCCTGACGGCGCTTGCTATTTCGAGGGAGTATGCTCCCCCGATCGCCTATATCTCGGGTGTCCTGGGCACGCTGATTGGTGCGGATATCCTGAGGCTTCACCAGATCGGGAGGATCGAGACGAGGTTTCTCAGTATCGGTGGCGCAGGGGTCTTTGACGGAATCTACCTCGTGGGACTTGTGTCGGTTCTGCTTGCGTGAGAGACGTTCTGATACAGCGCTGACCGCTCCCACGGCAGTTTATGTAATTGTCCCATGTCCATGGCAGGCCCCATGTTCTTTGCAATACTTTGTTTTTTTATCCACAAGGAATTCCTTCAGGTTTAATTAGAGTCTGTGTATAAAGTCGAAAAGTTGTCCTTTTTCTGTCATTCCGGCTTGTCCGGAATCGCTCTTTTAGAAGGATTCCCGACTCGCTTCACTTGCGGGAATGACAAGTAACTGCAATTTATACACTGACTCTATTTATGCAGCACGGATGAATCAAAAAACTCTCCCTGCTTATCGGGAATACCCTCAAGTCTTTGAGCAGGGATCTTTAAGTTTTCTAAAGCGGTCAAATCCACAGGGGGTATACCTGGTACAAGTGAGCAATTGAGGGAGTTTTATATCTTTACTTGAGATAAATTCCTGTTTTTGCGTGCCTCTCTGTTTAAATCAGCATCATCCGGGAGGCCAGCTCATTGTCCTTCCTCCAAGGAGATGAAGGTGCACATGAAAAACGGTCTGACCTGCCTCACGGTTGCAGTTTATAACCAGCCTGAACCCCCTGTCTGCGATCCCTTTATCCCTGGCAATCCTGTTTGCCACCTGAAAGAGGTATCCTATAAGTTCGTTATCCTCCCCTGTAATCTCGAGCAGTGTTGAAATATGCTTTTTCGGTATTACAAGAGTGTGTACCGGGGCCTGGGGGTTGATATCTTCAAAGACAAGGACCTTTTCATCTTCATAAATGACCTTGGCAGGGATCTCTCCTTTTACAATCTTGCAGAATAGACAGTCCATTTACACCTCCTGAAAGTTTCACTCTGCCGACGTAACGCCGAAAAATTCGCTGACAGAGACATGAACTCTTCAACTCATCATTCTATCTGTTCTACTCCCGGCTTCCCGGCTCTCTTCAGTAATTCATCATAAAGGGATCCAACGGTTAAGCCCTCTTGGACCATAAGGACAAGGAGATGATAATGGAGGTCGGCAAGTTCATGAATCAGACGATCCTTTCCTTCAGCAGAAGCTGCAAGGAGCACCTCTACGGCTTCCTCCCCTACTTTCTTGAGGATCTCCACCTTTCCCTTTCTGAAGAGCCGGCATGTGTATGAATCCTCGACGGGATTATCCTTTCTGTCCTGAATTACCCGGTAAAGATCCTCAATCATCTCTCTTGCCGTATACATCCTCTTCGGAAAAGGTCTTTTCAGCAATCTCCCTGCCCGTAATATCCCTGAAAAAACAGCTCCTGTGGCCTGTATGGCAGGCCCCCGGTCCATGCTGGAGAACCTTGATCAACAACGTGTCGGCATCACAATCATAGAGGACCTGGCGAACTTCCTGTACATGTCCGGAGGTCTCTCCTTTCTTCCAGTACTTCTGTCTCGAACGGGACCAGAAGTGGGTATACCCTGTCTCAACAGTCATCTCAAGGGCGGTTTCATTCATGTAGGCCATCATAAGCACTTCCCCGCTCTTCGAGTCCTGGATAACTACGGGAATCAATCCCCTTTCATCATATTTCAGCCGGGGCATCAACTCTGTTTCCTCCTTACTTAGAGTCCGTGTATAAAGTCAGTCTCTCTATCTGTCATTCCGGCTGTCCTCAAGCTTGTCCCCGCATGTAGTAAGGGGGGGGGCCGGAATCTATTCCTTTCAATAAGTTCCGGATGTCCCGAACGCTTTCAGGGCATGACTATCGCCGGCCGGCCTTTTTACCGCAAGTGGTTCATTTTATTGTGTTATTGTGAACCTTTTCCCGGAAACTCGCCATGAAATATAAATTAACACGGCCGGTTTGTTATGATATAATGATTTATCTTTAATAAGCAAGGCATTAATAATCCTTAAACAGCGCCGGAGATTGAAATAAGTCCATGGAAAGATCTGTATATATATACCTCTGCTGTGCCGGGGGTGTTTTGCGGTGAAAAAGACATTAATCTTTATAACCCTTTTTGCCCTTCTCCTCTCCTCCAATTCCCATGCCCTGGAGATAAAAGGGCCTGAACTATCCGCCAAAGAGAAGAATTTATACGTATCATTCCAGTTCCGGTTTGATCAAAAACAGATATCCTCCCTGAAAAAGGGACTCCCTAAAGAGGTAGTATTCTTTGTTGACCTCTTTCGTTCATGGGATGCATGGCCAGATGAATTCATCAGGGGACTGAAGATCATAAGACGGCTTACCGCTGACGCGATGAAGAAAGAGTATAAGGCATCCTCCTATGACGGGAAAACCCTGGACATGAGGCGTTTCAACAGCCTTGATTCCTTGCTGGCATGGTCCCTGTCCTTTAAGGACCTTCCTCTGACTGACTTTGAAGACCTTGAACCCGGCAGATACTTTGTCAAGATTACTGCTGAGTCCAAACGGACGAAGATCCCTCCCCTGATAAGTGAAATCTTCTTTTTCCTGCCTTCAAGGGAGTTCAGGATATCAAAAAACTCCGACATATTCGTCTGGAATAAAGAAAGACTCGGGATACCAAAATGAATGGTATTCTCTCACCTAAGGTACTCAATCTTCTGGTCTTCAACCTGACCGTTGTCGCCCTCCTTACGCTGGTGTTCTTTGTCTCAAAAAACCTCCTGAAAATCTATCTTGAAAAGCGTCACAAGGTCATCGGGTACAAATTCAAGACCAAGATAGTCGCGATATTTGTTGTAATTACCCTGATCCCCTCAGCGCTCCTTTTTATAATAGCCGGGGGCTTTATAAGCACCTATATCGACCAGTGGTTGAGCCCCCAGGTCAGGGTACCGATCGAAAATGCCTATAAGATTGCAACAATCCTCTATGACCGGGAAAAGGAAAGGACACTTCAGGAGGCCGGGAGAGTATTGAAGGGCGGAACGCCCCCCGCCAACTTCAAGGCAACAAAGATAAAAACACTCTCGGGCGATGCATCGGAAACAATCCGGAATGCCTTTAAAGGCAAGGAGGGGACCGAGGTGATCTCGACCCCTGAGGGAGATATTATACGTGCGGTTATTCCGGTTAAGAAGGGCGGAAAAGTAAGGGGGATACTTGTGGTTGAGCAGGTCTTGCCTGTAGACATTGTTATGCAGGCTGAAACCATCAGGAAGGCACACGAGGACTTTTTTACCTTATATCAGTGGAAGTTCCCTCTGAAAGTCAATTATCTCCTTGCCCTGGGGTTTTTTACGCTCCTCATTGTGTTCACGGCGCTGTGGGTCTCCATCAAGATATCGGGAAACATTACCGACCCCATCCAGAAACTCGCATCTGCTACGGAAACGGTCTCTAAAGGCAATCTCGATGTAACCGTTGACTTGAAACGTGATGATGAAATCGGGTTGTTGATAGACTCCTTCAACAGGATGGTCCGTGACCTGAAGGAAAGCAAGGCATCTCTCCATAATGCATACCTCGACGCAGACCGAAGGAGGGTATGTCTTGAGAACATAGTAGAGAACATTGATTCCGGGGTTATATCCCTTGATGAGATGAGAAGGGTTATCACCATAAATACCACTGCATCAAGGATACTCAATATCGACCCCCGTGAAGTCATAGGGAAGGAATACACCCGGCTTTTGAAGTTTATCGAATCCGAAGAACTCCAGTCGTTCATAAAAGAGATCCGGCTCTGGGAATTCACCAGTGCCCAACGTCAGTTCAAGGTCGGTATCGGCGGTAAGAACCTGACATTGCGTGTATTCATAACACAACTGAAGGACAGGGACAATAAATCCCTTGGTGTACTTGTCGTCTTTGAGGATATAACGGATATTTTACAGGCACAACAGGCCCTTGCCTGGCAGGAGGTGGCAAGGAGAATTGCTCACGAAATAAAGAATCCCCTCACACCGATAAAACTCTCGACGGAAAGGATGTTAAGAAAATGGAAAAAGAGAGACAGTGGCTTTGGGGCGATAATAGAAAACTCCTCCAGAACTATTATCAGGGAGGTGGAGGGCCTTCAGAATATGGTTAATGAGTTTTCAAGACTCGGCAGGATGCCCCGGATAAAGAAAGCGCCTTCCAACGTGGAGGAGCTGATAAAAGAGGCCCTTTTCATATACCATGACATGGGCTACAGAATAACTTTCAGCTCGATGGGGCTGCTGCCCGAGACAGATCTGGACAGGGAACAGTTCAGGCGGGCATTGATAAACCTGATTGACAATGCCATTGCCGCAACCTCCGGGGGTGGCGAAGTATCTATAAACGTTTCTTTTCATTCACAGAGCAATACGGTTAAAATAGATGTAAAGGATACGGGCACAGGCATTAGCGCAGAAGAAAAGGACAGGCTTTTCCTGCCGTACTTCTCAACAAAGAAAGACGGGACCGGCCTTGGGCTTGCAATAGTCCACCGGATCATAACCGAACACGGCGGGAAGATAACCGTTCATGACAACAAACCCAGGGGAACGGTTTTCTCGATTGAGATACCGGTAAAAAGGGTTTAAGGAACAACAAATGACAAACACTGTCCTTGTAGTTGATGATGAAAAGGGTATAAGAGAAAGCCTCGGGGATATCCTTGAAGACGAAGGGTACGAGGTGATCACGGCCGAGTCCGGCCATGAAGCCCTGAAACTCGTGAAGGTGGAATCCCCGGATCTCGTCTTTCTGGATATATGGCTTCCGGATGTTGACGGCATCGAGGTCCTTGAAGAGATTACGTCCGGGAAAAACAGCGTCCCCGTGGTGATGATATCAGGACATGGGACAGTGGATCTGGCCGTGAAGGCCACAAAGATCGGGGCCTACGATTTCCTTGAGAAGCCCCTTTCCCTTGAAAGGGTCCTCCTCACCACCCAGAGGGCCGTAGAAAGGGGGCGTCTCGAAAAGAGGTACCTCTCATTAATTGATGATATCAGTGAGAAATGGCAGCTCGTAGGCAATTCACCACAGCTATCGAACCTCAGGAACCAGATCGATATGCTTGCCCGGAGTTCAAGCAGGGTGCTTATTACAGGTGAAAGTGGAACAGGAAAGGAACTCGTGGCCCGTCTTATACATGAAAAAGGCCCCCGGCACAAGCACCCGTTTATTCCGGTTAACTGCGCCGCCATACCCCACGAATTGATTGAAAGCGAACTCTTCGGACATGAAAAGGGCTCCTTTACAGGTGCCCATGATCGCAAGAAGGGAAAGTTCGAGCTTGCCGATAAAGGCTCCCTCTTTCTTGACGAGGTTGGAGACATGTCACTCCAGACCCAGGCAAAGGCCCTGAGGGTAATAGAGACACAGGAGTTTCAGCGGGTGGGGGGAAGCAGGGATATACAGGTCGATGTCCGTATAATTTCAGCAACCAATAAAGACATCTCCGAAGAGGTCAAGAGGGGCAACTTCAGGGAGGACCTCTATTTCCACCTGAATGTGATCAACATCCATATTCCCCCTCTAAGGGAAAGGAAGGAGGACTTGCCCATCCTGACCGAGTTCTTTCTTGAACAGCTTGCCAGGGAATACGGGAGGCCGAAAAAAAAGATATCCCCTTCCGCCCTTGAGATCCTGAAGAGATATGACTGGCCCGGAAATGTAAGGGAGTTGAAGAACATAATTGAAAGGCTCGTTATCATGACCGTGAACGACTACATAACGGAAGGCGACGTCAGGTTCTATGAGGTCAGCAATACCGATTACTTCTCACTTAAGACACTGAAGGATGCCCGGGAGGTATTTGAAAGAGACTTTATACTGAAAAAACTCCAGGAAAACGGGTGGAACATATCCCGCACGGCAGAGGCGCTCCAGATAGAAAGGAGCAACCTCCATAGAAAGATCAAGACGTATGGACTCAGTTAGAGCCTGTGTATAAAGTCGATTTCTCTATCTGTTATTTATACACAGACACTATTTAGAGTCTGTGTATAAAGTCGAACAATTGTCGTTTTTCCGTCATTCCGGCTTGTCCGGAATCGTTCTTTAAGAAGGATTCCCGATATGCTTCGCTTGCGGGAATGACAAACGACCGTAATTTATTCTTGTCATACCCGAAGTCTGTAGTCGGGTATCCAGAAAGCATTGAAAAGACTGGATTCCGGCCTAAGGACTGCCGGAATGACAGATAGAGGGACTGACTTTATACACAGACACTATTTAAGCGGATCAGCCCTGGTTGGAGGGGCTTGATTCAGCCTCCTTGCCCCGTCGCTGTCTCAGAATCTCATAAACAAGCACCCCTGCTGCAACAGCGACATTCAGAGAACCCACCCTACCCAAAAGAGGTATCCTCAGGGTGTAGTCACAGGCCTTCCTGACGGTCTCTCTGAGCCCCTTTCCCTCGGAACCCAGAACGAGGGCAACAGGCCCCCTTAAGTCAAAAGACCAGTAGTCACGTTCGCCATCGGCCTCGGCACCAAAAACAGTGACACCTTCCTCTTTCATGAACTTGATCGCATGCTTTATATTCGGAACCCTTATAAGGGGGAGGTACTCCAGTGCGCCTGCAGATGTCTTGGCCACGGTTTCCCCGGTTGCGGTTCTCCTCTTTTCAGTAATAACGGCGTGGATTCCTGCTGCCTCGGCAGTCCTGATGATTGCCCCCAGGTTCCTGGGGTCAACGATACCGTCAAGCAGGAGATACAAAGGTGAAGCGCCTCTTTCGGTGGTGATCTCCTCAAGGTCATGCAGGGAGTAAGACCTCAGAGATCCGGTTCGCGCGGCTATGCCCTGATGCCCTTTTGGGAAAGAGGAGAAGAAGGACCTGTCAACATAAGAGGTCTTTATCCCCAGGCTTGCACACAGAGAAAGGACTTCCCTTTTAGAGCCCTCGCTTTTGCCCCTCTGCAGATAAACCTCGAGCACCTTTCTTTTACCCCTGAGGGCTTCTTTTACCGGGTTGAGGCCATGTAACCAGTTAACTTCTCTCACGACTAATCACAACAGGGTATACCATCTTCCATGGATTTGGACTTGCCGTTCCTTCGCAATTCAGCATGACACAGCGCACTGCTCATGAGTCTTTCAACGGGCCGTCAAGGCTCGACAACTCCCTGAGATTCACCCTCCAGGCAGTCCCGTTCAATGTATCCTCAAGGACAATTCCATGCCCACTCAGTTCATCCCTTATCCGGTCTGACAGCTCCCAGTTCTTTTCCTTCCGTGCATCCTGCCGTTGCAGGATTTTCTGCCTGATCTCTTCCTCGCTGAGGGGAATGCCTTTCGTCTTAAGAAGGGAGATATGCCACTCCACGGGGGTCCTCTGAAAGATATTAAGGACCTTCCCGGCCTCTTTGAGGACATCTACCGAAGAACCGAGAAGTTCCCTTGCCTTTTCACCTGAGGGCTTTGTATCAAGGTAACGGTTGATATCCTTAATAAGATCAAACATGTGCCCCAGGGCAAGGGCGGTATTGAAGTCATCGTCCATTGCCTCTTCAAACCTGGGGAGGAACCCCTGTATACTCCCGCTGAAGGACTCGTCCTCGGATGCCTGTTTCTTCTTTGATGACATCCTCATGATATAGGATTCGATCCGGAGGATTGTGGAGTAAAAACGGTCGATGGAGACCTCTGTGTCAAGGAGCTGCTCCTGTGAAAACTCTATGGGGCTCCTGTAGTGTGTAGACAGGAGGAACGTCCTCACAACCTCGGGGTCGAACTGCCTCAGTATGTCCCTTATTGTAAAAAAGTTCCCAAGGGATTTGGACATCTTCTCCTTCGAGATGGTTATAAAGCCATTGTGCATCCAGTACCGCACAAAGGGTTTACCTGTGTAAGCCTCTGACTGGGCGATCTCGTTCTCATGGTGCGGGAAGATAAGGTCTGCTCCACCACCGTGGATATCAAAGGTCTCGCCGAGGTGCTTTATGCTCATTGCAGAGCACTCGATATGCCATCCCGGCCGGCCGGGTCCCCAGGGGCTTTCCCATGCAGGTTCCCCCTCCTTTGAGGACTTCCATAGGGCAAAGTCAAGGGGGGTTCGCTTCCTGTCGTCAACCTCGACCCTTGCCCCGGCCTCAAGCTGGTCAATCGGCTTCTTTGAGAGCTTGCCGTACTGAGGAAACCTCCTCACTTCAAAGAAGACGTCCCCGTCGACCTCGTAGGCATACCCCTTCTCAATCAGCCCGTTTATTATTCTGATCATGTCCTGGATGTATTCAGTGGCACGGGGTTCAAGATCGGCATGTTCAATCCCGAGGGCCTCCATGTCCTTGTAGAATTCTTCAGTGTATTTCTTTGCCACCTCATGCCAGGGGGTTCCCTCCTCCCGGGAACGACGGATAATCTTATCGTCAATATCTGTAAAGTTCCTGACATACGTGACATCGAATCCCTTGTATCTTAAGTAGTTCCTTATAACATCAAATACGATTGCACTCCTGGCATGTCCTATATGGCAGAGATCATAAACGGTGATACCGCAGGCGTATATTCCCACCCTGTTAGCCTCTATGGGCACAAAGTCTTCCTTTTTACCGGATAGTGTATTGTATATCCGCATCCGTCCTCCCTTACCCTCGAGCTTCTCTATCTTTTTTTCAAGCTGCCCGATGAAGGCCTCAAGCTGCTTGAACCTTTCCTCAACGGGATCGGGCATATGGATATGATCAAGGGCCTCTTCAATCCCGAAGTCCGTCACCCTCATTATCTTCTTTTTTATAACCCTGCCGGGGACCCCCACTACAATGGAATAAGCGGGAACCGACTTCAGCACAACTGCATTGGCCCCTATCTTAACATAATCACCGATCGTGATTGCGCCGAGAACCTTTGCCCCGGCGCCTACTATAACGTTGTTCCCAAGCGTCGGATGTCTCTTGCCCTTGTCCTTTCCCGTCCCCCCCAGGGTTACCCCCTGGTAGAGAAGACAGTTTTCACCGATCTCGCTTGTCTCACCGATCACGACACCCATGCCATGGTCAATAAAGAAGCCGGGAGCAATCCTTGCAGCAGGGTGTATCTCGATACCGGTAAATAACTTGGCTATCTGAGACAGGATTCTCGGCAGAAACGGCACCCCCCACTTCAGAAGCCGGTGAGTCACCCTGTGAGAAAGTATGGCATGAAAACCCGAGTAAGAAAGGAGCACCTCAATTTTACTCCTCGCAGCAGGGTCACACTCAAAAACGGCCTGAAAATCCCTCTTTACATCACTCCATAAGCCCATCGTGTTATTTTAGTTATAAATGGGCGCTCAATGCAATAGATACCCTTGATAATTCAGCAAATCAAATGTTATATTTATTGTCGATAGGCGCGTAGCTCAGGGGGAGAGCGCTACCTTGACACGGTAGAGGTCGACGGTTCGAAACCGTCCGTGCCTACCATTGATTTTCCCCCTCTTTTTATCAGGCATTACCCTGTAACGGCTTGGTCAAGCTCTCCGACCAAAGGTCGGAGCTTACCTAATGGCATGCCTTACGGCATAGCAATGTAAGGTTTTGATATTTTATCTTTATATTTGCCTCCGGCACTTCGGTGCTTTCGGCAAAGAACATTGTAAGGAAAATTCGATCAATTACATCCCTTGCCAAAAAAGTTGCCGGTTGTTTTCAAGCCGGCCGCCATGTGCCTTTTTACCGTTGTTCCCGGGATGATATGCCTCAGGGGCAGACCAAATGCCTTTGTTTGAAGCCGGTCAAATAAGGGCATGCCGGTTCCTGTTTATTATATAATGAAAAAGAGCGGCATTTCTTTTCAGAAGCTGGTATAATAATACGTACAACGGGGTTAAGTTCCCGGGAGGAATCGGTCCCGCCGTGTGGCGCGGGGTTTGAGTCTTCCGACGGCTGCTGTAGGGCATGGAGGCTTAGTTAATCAGGTATTATGTGGGTTGAGATAATCCTTATTTTTGTATTCATCCTCTTCAACGGTTTCTTTGCCGGCTCTGAGATTGCTGTTGTTACAGCCAGGAAGACCCGTATCAGCGAGTTGGTAAAAGAGGGCAACAAGAAGGCGCTGATACTTAAAAAACTCCAGTCGGATCCCGACAGGTTCCTTGCCACAGTGCAGATAGGCGTGACCGTAGTGGGTGCCATGGCCTCTGCGATAGGTGGAGCCACTGCCATAAAACTCCTCCAGCCCATTATTGAAAAGGTACCCATAAAACTCATTGCCGCCTCAAGCGACGCGATTTCAATCGGTGTTGTAGTTATCCTTATATCATATCTCTCTCTCGTCATTGGTGAATTGGTTCCAAAGTCTATAGCACTTAAGAACCCGGAGAGGGTTGCCCTTATCGTTGCGCGTCCGTTATCCGCTTTCTCACGGATTACTTCATACTTTGTAAGCATCCTCACCTTCAGCACCAATCTCATTCTGAAACCACTTGGTACAAACCCCTTTACCCAGAGGAGCTTTGTCTCAGAGGAAGAGATAAAACTGCTCATCAAGGAGGGGCGTGACAGGGGGTTGTTCGAACCCGAAGAAGAGGAGCTGATTCACGGGGTCTTTGAGTTTGCAGACCTCTCCGTTAAGCAAGTTATGGTCCCCTTCACAAAGGTGGTTGCCTTCTCCATTGATACACCCCTTCAGGAGATACTTGATGTTGTTTCCGAGGAGCAGTACTCGAGGTATCCCGTTTATCACAAGGAAACGTCGAACATAAAAGGCATACTCTATGCCAAGGACCTCTTCAAAAAACTTTCGGCAAAGGAATCCATCGATATCAGCAAACTCGTACGGGCACCGTTTTTTGTGCCCGAATCCATGAAGATCAGCACGCTCCTCCGACAGATGCAGCGCAGAGGGACACACATCGCCGTGGTTGTTGACGAGTATGGCGCTGTAACCGGGATTGTCACCATAGAGGATCTTATTGAAGAGATAGTGGGAGAGATAAGAGATGAATACGACGTGGAACAACCGGTAATAAAGCTCAGAGACGGCTCCTTCCTGATAGATGCCTCGATAGCCATTAGAGACCTGAAGGAGGATCACGGCATCGAGTTGCCCGTCTCTCCTGATTACGATACCTTAGGCGGGTTTGTTATAACCAGTCTCCAGAGGATACCATCCATAGGCGAGACCTTCACCGCAGACGGCTGGAAGATAAAGATAACGGAGATGATCGGGAAGAGGATAGCCAGGGTAATTCTGAATCCGGCGGACAAAGGTACGACGGTGCAACGTTAGATGAACCTTTAGATCCCGGATTCCTTGCTCAGCTCTGCCTTCCCCGTGCATGTCTCCTACGGCAGTGACTGTCTGTTACGGCTCGTTACTAAAGGAACTGTTACGTTCAACCGCTAAGCGCCGATACCGTATATGTCCTGATCCAAAAGGGTTTGCCGCCTTAAATTGCCGACAAAGATTCTATCAATCCATAAAAAGGGCAGGCGGGTAATGGCTTTGAGCGGTTTCCAGGCAATCGTTATGCTTCACCGGGAGGTGAAGCCGACTGCTTGCCTCTGAGTCCCGGCTTGACGCCGGGACGAGAATGAGACGAAAAGCCATTACCCGGCTGCCCTCAATTGGACCAACGGGTCAAACATCGGATTCGGATACCGTTTGCTTCTTAAATTCAATGTTTGATACAATTTAGTTTGAGTGTATTCCAGGCAGTGAAGATAAAGGGGGAAGGATAAATGGCAGAGGCACATTCTTTTGACGTTGTTTGCATAGTGGATATGCAGGAAGTAGATAATGCCGTAAACCAGGCAATGAAAGAAATAAGTCAACGCTTCGATTTTAAAGGGAGCAAAAGCAATATAGAACTCGATAAGGAAAAAGGCGTTATTACGCTGACCTCGGATGACGAATATAAGATTAAGAGCGTTATTGATATCCTGAAATCAAAGCTCATAAAGAGGGGGGTTGCTCTCAAGGCCTTGAGTTATGGCAAGGTGGAGCCAGCGGCAGGGGATACCGTCAAGCAGGTAATAACACTTCAGCAGGGAATCCCTCAGGACAAGGCAAAGGAGATCGTGAAGTTCATAAAAAACATGAAGCTTAAGGTGACCTCGGAGATCCAGAAGGAGCAGGTCCGTGTAAAGGGGAAAAAGATAGATGATCTTCAGGCGATCATGGCCAGCATCAAAGAAGAGGATTTCGGGATACACCTGCAGTTTACGAACTATAGATAAAACATGTTCTTCTGCCATTGCATTGCCGAAAGATGTTCAACAGGCTGTCGAGAGAGTCGTTAATCGTCACCATTGAAACAGGTTCAGGATGACGGCAGGGTCACCTCCGTATTTGAGCAACACCCCCTTTAAGTATCGATTTTTTCATGCTTCCTTATACGCTGAATTCATCCTTGCGAGCACCTGCTTGAATTCCCGCCGGGCAAGGCTTCACTATCTTCCGGATTTTCTGCTAAGATAGTTCCCTTCTCAGGCACGAGAGGTATTATGAACAAAGCCCATATTTCAAAGATTGCCGAAGAACTCGGCCTGACAACAAAGCAGGTGCTGGCCGCTGCCCTGCTCCTTGACGGGGGTGCAACCGTACCCTTTATAGCCCGGTACAGGAAGGAAGCCACAGGGTCTCTGGACGAGGTAGCCGTCACAGCGGTCCGTGACAGGACCGGTCAACTCAGGGAACTTGACAAACGGCGTGAAGCCGTTCTCACATCCCTGACGGAAAGGGGAAAGCTCACGGATGAACTGAAGGGGAAAATCCTTCGGGCAGAGAGCATGACAGTACTGGAGGATATCTACCTGCCCTTTCGTCCGAAACGCCGTACCAGGGCAACCATTGCCAGGGAAAAGGGGCTTGAACCCCTGGCCGACCGCATTTTCGCCCAGGACGATATTGATCCTGCTGCCGTGGCTGAGACCTTTGTGGATTCGGAAAAGGGGGTTGATTCCGTAGAGGATGCCCTGTCGGGGGCACGGGATATTATCGCGGAATGGGTAAATGAGGATCAAAAGGCCCGGGCCGGGATACGCAAACTCTTTGTTTCAAAGGGTCTCTTCAGGACGAAGGTGGTTTCAGGCAAGGAAGAGGAAGGCATAAAGTACAGGGATTACTTTGATTGGGAAGAACCTGTATCCAAGGCCCCGTCCCACAGAATCCTGGCCATGAGGCGCGGGGAAAAGGAGGGCTTTTTGACCCTGCGTGCAGCCCCTCCCGAAGATGAGGCACTCGCCGTACTTGAGTCGCTCTTTGTCAGAGGAG
>BDTA01000079.1 GCA_002897935.1 bacterium BMS3Abin08 | reverse complement strand
ATCAGAAATACCCTATTCTGTCATTCTGAATCCCGAATCAAGTTCGGGAAATCTATATAAATCAAGAAGTTATGAGACCCTGAAACAAGTTCAGGGTGACAATCAGGACTTTTTACGAGTGCATCAAGGTTATGGACTCGTAAAAAGTCTATTGTCCTGAGCAGGTGTGAGAGTTATGAAGACATCACCGAGGAAAGATACAGCTTCGGAGAGAATGAAAGAGGTAGTGAGCATTCTCATGGAGAGCGCCGTCTATTTTGACCTGTCCCTGCGGGAGAGGTTTGAACTGGTAAGGTTTATACTCAATTCCTGAAGCCCCCCCTGTTTTTTTCACCCTTCCGGTCTGTTTGAAGCTTTATCAAAAATATCAGGTATAGGAAGAGGATAACCGCTCCGGCACAATAGAGAATTAATCCGATTTCATGCCACGCTTTTGACTCATCGGGAAGTATGACCTCCTTGGCGAGTGAAACGACAAAGAACAGGAGCCCGAGTGATGCGGTAAATAATCTTTTCCTGATGCTTATACCTCTCAGAAGATCCTCTGTTGAATTTTCAGCGTCTGGATCACCTCTGTGAGAGAGGGATATAATCTCTTGTCTCCTTCAGGGAGGAAATATAGGCCGGCCGGATAAGCTTACCCTGGATAATTTCCTCTATCCTGTGTGCCGACCACCCTGCCACTCGTGACATTGCAAATATCGGGGTATAGAGTTCTCCGGGGATACCCATCATGTCATAGACAAAACCTGAATAAAAGTCAACATTGGGACATGCTCTCTTGCCCTTTTTCCTTCTTACGAGCTTTACGGCAAGCTCCGAGACCTTGTTGTAAAGCTCGAATTCGTCAAGCCTCCCTTTCATCTCTGCGAATGAGCGGGCCTTCTCCTTCAGGATTTTCTCTCTGGGATCTGAAATGGTGTAAACTGCATGTCCAATCCCGTAAATCTTACCTGATCCGTCACCTGCCTTTTTATCGAGGATCATTTCCAGGTAGGCGTAAATCTCCTGGTCGTCCCGCCAGTCCCTTACGTTTCTCTTTATGTCCTCCATCATCCGCATAACCGCTTCGTTGGCTCCACCATGAAGGTGTCCCGACAGAGAGGCAATCCCTGCACATATTGCCATGTAGGTATCAGTGAGGCTTGACGAAACAGTCCTTACCGTGAATGTTGAGTTGTTTCCGCCTCCATGTTCTGCATGAAGTACCATGGCCTGGTCAAAAAGGTGTGCAACAAAATCATCCGGCACTTTACCGTTGAGCATATAGAGGAAGTTCTGTGCTGTGCTGAGGTTGGGATCAGGCTCGACAAAATTTGGGAATACATCATCGCCGCGCAGTACACAGTAGTTGTAAGCGATAATGGTCGGGGCCTTGGCTATGAGATCGATACACTGTCTGGTGACATCCCGTATATTCGTGGACCTCGGGTTGGTGTCAAATTTGTGAAGGGAGGCCACTGCAATATGAAGCGCTCCCATCTGGTCATCGTTTTCTGAATTGTACCTGATAATCTTTTTTGCAAGCTGGGGCAGCCCTCTGCGTTCTGCAAGGGCAGCGGAAAAACTGTCGAGGTCGGCTTTCCTGGGGAGTTCGCCTGTGAGCAGCAGGTATATAACCTCCTCAAATCCAAATATCTTCTCTTTCTCTATATTCCTGACTATTGTCTCTACGTCGTAACCACAGTAGAAGAGCTTGCCCGGAACGGGATGGTTTTTCCCCCATTTGTCTCTTTCAAAACCCTTAACCTGACCCTTGCTTGTGATACCTACGACCACCCCGGTGCCGTCCGAGTTACGCAGTCCCAGTTTTATGTTCCTGCTTTTTACAAGCTCGGGGGCGAGCCTGTCGTGTTTTTCCTCAAGATGCGCTATCTTTTCAATCAATCCGTTCATTTAACCTCCAAGGGACAGTAAGCGCTGAAGAGAAAGTAATCTGCTGATTTCGGTTCATCCGGGTTTTCGTTTTTTAAAGAGTGAATAAGTTTCAGGAACCTGAACAGGTTTCAAGAACCATTGAGTTGGAGAAAATATGGTTTAATAGAATAACATAAAACAAACATATATTCATATTAATTATAAGATATCAGGCAATTTTTATAAAGGATCAGAAACCGGCAGGTGAGATATGAACATAGATCTGTCAGTAGTGATACCGAACCGGAACGGGAGTTCAACGATTGGGTTATGTCTTGAGTCCGTGTTCAGGCAGCTCTTTACCGGATATGAGGTGATAGTTGTTGATGACGGCTCTGATGACGGCTCTGCCGAGGTTATCGAGGGGTTTCCATGCAGACTGATAAGACTTGAAAAACATTCCGGTGCCTCAAGTGCAAGGAACCGCGGTGCAGGGGCTGCACGTGGTCCGCTGATCTTCTTTACCGATGCCGACTGCATCCTTGAGCCCGATACCCTGACAAGGGTATATAATGCCCTGAAGGAAAGGGGTGCAGGCTTTGTTATTGGTGGAACCTATACCGAACTCTCCCATGACAGGGGTTTTTTCAGCGATTTCCAGTCCGTGTTTATCAACTACTCAGAGACAAGGCATCCTCAAACGCCCGACTATATACCTACACATGCGATGGCGTTACATAAGGAGACCTTTTCCCTGATAGGTGGCTTCAGAGAGGATTTCCTCCCGATCCTGGAGGATGTTGAGTTCAGCCACAGGGCGAGGACAAAGGGGTGCAGCCTTATAATGCAACCGGATACAAAGGTGCGGCATATCTTCGATTACAACCTTGTTTCGTCATTCAGGAACGCCCTGAAGAAGTCCTTCTACTGGAGCATATACTCCCTAAGGAGGAGGGATTTCCTGAGGGACTCGGGGACGGCATCCCATGAGCTGAAATCGAACGTTCTCTTCTTTGTTCTCTCCATAATGGTTCTCATTGCAGGAATTGTTCTGGGGACCTCCATGCTTTTCGTTCTTGTGCCGGTCTTTTTTGCCGTTAACTGTTTCCTGAGCAGGGACCTTGTAAGGGCGTTCTATCAGGCAGGGGGTATCTTTTTTGCTTTGAAGTCCGTTCTCTATTACACATTGCTGTATCCGGTGCCGGTGGCCGTCGGTTCCATGGGAGGGATTATCTTTTATCCCTTTCTCGGAAAGAGGCTATGACCCAGGTCGAGGGATTTAGCCGGCAATATGCTGGGAATAGCAGGTTAAGACAGCCACTATTAAGGAACCGGTTGATTTAGTTATGAAATACACACCATTGAGACATCTGCCATCGGTAATATGGAAGAAACGGCCGATTCAGTTCACCTTCTTTGTTACAAGGAGGTGTAATGCAAGGTGTCCCTTCTGTTTTTATCTCAATGGCCCTGTTACAGAAACCTCCTCTCCGGAACTCGGCCTTGATGAAATCAGGCGCGTGGCAGACTCATTGGGCAGCCTCCTCTGGCTATCCTTCTCTGGTGGAGAGGTCTACCTCCGTGAGGATATAGTGGAAATTACAAGGGTGTTTTATGAGAGATGCAGGCCTTCGATCATTCTGCTTTCAACAAATGCCCTTCTGCCTGAGACGATAAGTGAGAGGACCGAGGAAATTCTAAGATCGACTCCCAAGAGCACCGTTGTTGTGAAGCTCTCTCTCGACGGGGATGAGGGTGTCCATGACAGGATGAGGGGAGTCAAGGGAGCCTATGCAAAGGTGATGGAAACCTATGAAAAACTGAGGTGCCTTCTCGACGGCTACAGCAACTTCGAACTCGGAATAAATACGCTGTTTTCTTCAGGGAATCAGGGCTCTTTAGAACCCCTTATTGAACATGTAAAAAGCCTCGACGGTATCAAGACACACACCGTATCCCTCATCAGGGGACAGGGCCTCGATGAAGTTGATATGGATGAGTACTTCAGGGTGATCAGGATCCTTGAAAAGAACCTCAAGACCGGGGAGGCAGGCGTTTACAGATTCAGGGGAGCGGGGTTAAAGGCGGCACAGGACATTCTTCAGCGGCGGCTGATCTTCGAGATTGCGACCAAAGAAAGACGGACCATGCCCTGTTATGCCGGCCGGCTTACCCTTGTTATGACGGAAGGTGGTGATGTTTTTCCCTGTGAAGCCTTCAATCAAAAACTTGGAAATATCAGGGACTGCAATTGCGATATCAGGGAGATAATAAGATCGGAGCGAGCAAAACGGGTAAGGGGTTTCATAAAAAGCGGCGGATGTCTCTGTAGTCACGAGTGTTACCTGATGATGAACATACTTTTCAATATGCGGATGTACCCGGCGGTCCTGAAGGAGTACCTGGCCTTAGCTTCCGGTAGAGATTAATTTCAAATCCAACGATAAGAAGTGAGGGTTATCTTCCGGTATTAGGGTGAAAAAGGTCTCTCTTTAACCAGAGCCATAACAGGCCTTTCAGGCCCTTGGCGGATATGACGACGTCATGGAGTGTCCTTATTGAAAGGAGCCTCCTGATCAGAAATCCCGGTCTGGAGTAAAACCTCCGGAAGGCGATCTGCCGGAGTTCTCTTATATCATCCCTCCCCATGGTGTAAGGGGTGAACGCGGCGCCCTGGTAAGTGTAGTCTTTCAGGTCATCCGAAACGGTCCCGAATCTCTCAAGATTGTCAAAGAGATCAGTCCCGGGGAACGGTGTAAGTGAGTGGAAGTTTGCCATGTCAGGGTCGAGTTCGCAGGCGAAATCGATGGTCTTAAGGGCCTCCTCATAGGTCTCACCGGGGATGCCTATCAAAAAAGGTGTGAACACCCTAAGCCCCACATCCTTTGCATCCCTGACGGCCCTCCTTATCTGCTCAAGGGTAATCCCCTTCCTGAGGGTGTTGAGGTTTTTCTGCACACCACTTTCAGCCCCCATAAGGATGGCCCAGCAGCCGGCGTCCCTGAAAGCCTTAAGAAGTCTCCTGTCAACCTGATGCACACAGGCAGAGGCAAACCAGGTGAAGTCAAGCCCCCTTCTCCTGATCTCCTCTGCAAGTTCCAGAGCCCTTCCGTAATCGGCGGCAAGAGTGTCGTCAATAAACTTTATCTCCCGGTATCCCTGCCTAAGACAGTGTTCTATCTCTTTCATTACATTATCGATGCTTCTGTATCTGATCCCCTTCGCCCTCTGCCGGTCTATCTGAAAACAGAAGATGCACCTACGGTTGCATCCCCTCGATGAAATAACCACGGCAACCGGCCTTCTCCGGTATGTTGCCGGGGGGGGGATATAGCTGTCTGACTTTCCAAGGAGTTCTCTTGCAGGGAAGGGCAGGGAGTCAAGGTCATCGATAAGGGGTCTTGGCGGGTTCTCCACTACCAAATCTCCCTCCCGGTAGGCCAGACCCTTAAGACCGTTCAGCGGGATACCCCTTGAGAGCCTTTCAAGGAGTTCGACCAGGGTTGCCTCCCCCTCGCCGGTCACAACGGCATCAAGCGATTTTGCGTCCTCGAGACACCCGCCTTTCAATGCAATCGGATAGGGGCCACCGGCTACAATGAAGACGTCCTTCATTCGCCTCCTTATGTCCCCGGCCGTGTTCTTTGCCATGCTCCAGCCAAAGGTGGTTGAATAGATACCTGCAAAGTCGGGCTTGTATCTTTCCGTCTCATCGATGATTTCATCATGGCTCAGGAATGCGCCATTTAAGAACCTGACCTCGTGGCCTGCCTCCAACAGTGAGGCGGCAACGTAGAGGGTTCCGAGGGGCTGCCAGTAGTTGATCTGAGAGCTTGCAGTCTTGGTAGGAAAGATATCCTCTGGCACCCAGGAGGGTATGATAAGGACGCATTTCATATTTATGCTCCTATGAGCAGAGAATTCCTCTCTCCTTCTAACAATGGCATTCTGAGGATATGCTCAGCCACCTCAATTCCGGACTCCATTGCATGGTCCATATTATAATATCTGAACATCCCGCTTCTGCCAATGATATGGAGGTTTTTGAAGTTCTGCAGGTATCTTAAGATCTTGCTGTAATGCTCTCTGTATCCGATCTCAAAGAGGGGATATGCCTTAGGGACTCTTAATACATAGCTGTCGATGACCTCGTCTTTATTAGTAAAACCCAATTTTTCGAGATGCCCCACTGTAGTAGATGTAAGTTCTTCATCAGAGGAGTTCCATATTTTGTCGCCCTTAAAACAGAAGTATTCAGCCACAATATGTGTTTTCCCTTCAGGGGCCATTGTTGGACTCCAGTTCTTTGGTTCGTGTATCCTTCCCAAAGGGATCTCCTCTTCTGGGAGATACATCCATGTGAGGTCCGTGACCCTCTCGCGGTTAAGCATAATCGTCACAATTATGAGGTCTCTATATTTTAGTTGAGAGGATGCCTCAACTACATCCTCAGGGGCGGCAGGGTTAAGCAGCTGTACAAGATTCGTCAGGGGGATACTGGAGACAAATTCACTGCCTTTGACATCATAGCTGCGTTCACAGTTCTTTGCAACTACAGTCTTAATGCAAAAATCTTCATGATTTATCTGCATGGCCATTGTACTTGTCAATACAGGGTTTTCTCTCTCCTCTATTCGCTCTTTCAGTTTTTCGGAAATCTGCCCGATCCCCATTGGAGGATAGACAAATTTATCTGATAAAGTATCTATTTCTTTTCCGCTAAACTTAAAGAAGCCATTTTTAATCGCTGCCCAGAGAGAAAGTCCTTTTATCCGCTGTGCAACCCACTCCTTACTTATCCTTCTGCATTCTATTCCCCAGACTTTCTCGCTGTATTCCTTGAAATAGATATCAAACATCTTGCGGCCAAACTGGTTGATTACCCAGTCTTCAAGTGAGACAATCTCAGGTGGTCTTAAAGTATTTTTTACCCTCTCCTTGCAATAATCTGAGATTATCTGCAGAGTTGTGGACAGACCTAAGCCAAGAACAGCATTTGCTGGCCTCAGAGGATAATCAAAATATCTGTTGAGCATATAGATCTTACTCTTTCGAGGCACCACAAGAAAATCACCATTCAGAAGCTCCATCACGAATTGTTCTATCTTCTTGTTTCTGGTAATAAACCTGTGTCCTCCTAAATCGAAGCTAAAACCTCGACAGTTCACAGTCTTTGATAAACCTCCCACGGTAGAATCACTCTCAAAGACAATCACCTTCCTGCCGGCTTTAGATAAAATATAGGCTGCTGAAAGCCCCGCAAGTCCTGCCCCCAGGATTACTATTTTCCTTGGAGGCTTCACCTTACTGTAAGGTGCTCCGTTATTAATTATAATATGTACTTTACCCTGTAAAACATCCATTCTTTTACAATGCACCTTGCCGAAAGCTCCGACCTTTGGTCGGAAAGTTTGACTATTACTATCCAATCGAATACCTATTTTTTATTATCTTTTTTAATACCCCACCCCGAAATATCGGGGCTGTGGGGTTTCCTCATAATCGCCCCCCTTTGGAAAAGGGGGGCGAGGGGGGATTTTTAAATCTAATAAACTCTACCTAACGATACTCCGCCGTCTCTGCGGCGGGGAGTTTTCATTATACGGCTTCCCTCATAACAAAAACCAGAAGGGCCACCATTTAGATCAGTGGCCCTTCTGGTTTACTGAGCGTTTTCTGGTATGTTTTCTTCTACTCAATAGTCAGTGGGAACAGGAACCCTTTAAGAATTACCTAAACTTAACAACCCGGGGTTAGGATCTGGTCATCACTTTACAATTAAAACCGGAACCTCTGCCCTTTCCGCCACCTCCCTGCTGACGCTTCCCATGAATAGATGCGATACCCTTTTGCCTCTTGAACCAATAATAATCATATCAACACCTTCTTCCTTGGCTGTTTCAAGGATCTCATCAGCAGGATGGCCTGACCTGAGAACTGTCTTTATTCCCTTGATGCCTTTCTCTTCGAAAGCCTTCTGATAGGACTCTAAAATCTTTTTTCCCTTCCTGTCCAGAGCCTCCTGTATATCTGTCTCCTTAATGCTATCCTTTAATGTTGACAATTCTGCTTCTCCGAGCATCCTGTCAATTAAGGAGTATCCTTGCAACTTCTCAACATACACCAGTATAACAGTCTCAGGTATTACACACTTCAGTACGTTTGTACAAACAGGTATGATTGCCTTGGACCCTTTGCTCTCGTCAACAGCAATTAATATCTTCATATCCCTTCCTCTGAAAATCTTTATCGGGTTATCAGCGGTAGCCTCCGGTATCATCACCACCGGCATTACCGTATCCTCCGGTATCATCATCACCGGCATTACCGTATCCTCCGGTATCATCACCACCGGCATTACCGTATCCTCCGCCTTCGTCGTAGCCTCCGCCCTCGCCATAACCTCCGCCCTCGCCGTAGCCTCCGCCCTCGCCGTAGCCTCCAACTGCTGCTACCGCTGCTTTTTTACCTGGTGCACCACTCGGGGAGAGGCTATAACCCAGAAGGAATGCCATTGCCGCTATAGTGATCATTATTATGACTGCTAAGTCAGTTTTTATCATAATCCCTTTCTCCTTACTTTCAAGGATTTTATTTAAAGAGGCATTGCCTCAACACAGGATTTCAATTAAAAAGCATAATTTGCAAGTAAATTATCCTTTTTCGATAACAAAGGTGAACTTTCCACCTTCACGTTTCTTCTCAATAATCTCATCACCCCTCTGCTCACACATCTGGGATATTGACTCTGCAGAGGACGGATTATCAAAGACAACCTCAAGATGGTCACCTGATTCAATCTTGCCAAGTGCCTGTTTCGTGTAAATCTGGGGATGCGGACAGACATAACCGCATATATCCAGCAGATAACCTCCGTCACCTTTCTTCTCGAACTTCATAGCCATTTGTACATTCCTCCTTTTAGATTAATTATTAAAATGCCTCCATTTCTGTTGCCATCTTCCTTGCTGTCCACCAGTTAAAGAACTTAACAGAAACATATGAACCTAAAACCATTCCGATCCCAAACAACCAGCCACCAGGGTCACCACCGGCTATCCTTATAAAGAAAGCGCCAATGTTACATCCAAGGGCCACCCTTGCGCCTATACCCATGCCTATGCCGCCAAGAAGGCCCCATACGATAAGCTCTCCCTTGGGCAGCTTTATGGCAAACTCCTTATTTAACAGTGCCATCATCATGGAACCACCGATAATACCAATAGACATCCAGAGTGCAGGATTACGCCAGAGTTCAGGTACACCATTCATTACACCAAAGAATACATTGTGACGCATGTTAAACCCCAATTTCTCAAATACCCATGCGCCAACCTGTGCCTCCTGAGTGGTAATATACCAATAGCCCGGATCAAAGACAGTCCCCCTGCTTGATACATCTGCAACATGTCCCATTCTTGTAAGAAGATAGCCAAAGTTGCTGGCGCCAAACTTGACCTGCATCCCCTTCATTGTCCATACATGAAGGCCTGAAACTATGCCGATAAGCACCCCTGCGATAGAAGTCCTTTTAGATGCCATCATCAGGCCCCAGAGGCCTGCAAACTCACCACCGAGTGTCTTGCCACCAGTCTTTTTCTTTTTCATCCTTCTCTTCATAAAGCCCTTCCTGAACCAGAAGAGATAAACCACCAGGATCAGGAGAATCGAGGGTATTACGGTATTTATCAGGAAATTGCCCACGAAATATTTTGCACTGCCAGGGAACATTTCTGATATAACCTTTGTTTTAGCTAATGTGATGGTGGGTAGTTTGAAGGCATAGCCCTTAAGGAATTTGTCAAATAACGACGTATTCACCAGTATCGCCTGAGAAAAGACTATCCCTAATAATGCAAGGAGTGATGTACCATTCCCTTCGCCGGTCTTATACAATGTCCCGGAGGCACATCCACCAGCAAGGACCATCCCTATACCAAAGATGAAACCCCCAATGACCTCGTGAATTCCTAATGGACCTGGATGAAAGGTGCCCATTTTGTTGGCCGTCAGTAAAGCAGTCACTAAGGAAAAGACAGTCATCGCAATGATGATACCCACAATCATTCTTGGGACACCTATTGCGAACAAATCCCTGAATGCTGATGCAAAACAGAATCTTCCATACTGAAGTAGCAACCCATAAGCAACACCAAACCAGATATATACCACAAGATAGATGTAGTAAACATTTGCCTCGTAATACAACAGACTAATAAGGATGAGCACGCCTGCGACTATAAAGGCACAGATTGCGTTCCTTTTCTCTTCCATAGTCATCTTCTCCTATACTTTAATTTTTGCCTTTCAAAAGCCTTTGAATTTTGCCTGTCGGAAGTCTTCGCCGGCCTGTTAGTAAATTATTTTCACCCCCTTTTCAAAAAATTTCATAAAATTTAGCAAGCCAGAAATGAGCTATAGTCAATTTACCTAATGTTTTAAAAAAAAGTCAAGCTCCTAACCCGGACAGAGATGCACCTCACTCGGAATAGACCGTTACAATGGTTCTATACCGAAATATCCCTGTTGAGATTTTAAATACTTTGGAGATAAGGTCTTTTCTTTTCATCTCCTCAATATAGTTCGGAAGGGGCTGGCCCGGGTCATCCGATATTACCACTACAGCCATATTGTTTCCTGTATATTTATTACTATCAGTATAATATTCAGGGTTTTTATATTCCCATGTGAACCTGAGGGATGATTTTTGGAGCCTTCTCTTCGATAGACGAGGTCCAAACCTCATATTTTTTTTATAATCATATAAAATCCTCTTATCTGTGAAGAGATCAAGAACAGGTACGGCAGCTGCCGGGTTGACAACGGATCGTTTCTGAGGGAGGGTGAATACTTCGATATCCTCAACGTCAAGAGAATTCAGGAATTGACCTGCATTTTTCAGGTTTATTGTACTTATCCTTTGCAAAAAGGGGAGGTATGCAGAGAGGGCAAACACAAGTGAGGAGGTTATAATACAAAAGACAATGAATTTTCTAATGTCTCTACTCCTGATTTCCCTAAGTCCATACGAGGCCATTAATGCCAACATCGGAAATAAAGGTATAATGTATCGTATCCTCTTTATCTGAAACAAAACGACAAGCAAGATCAGATAGCTTACGATCATATATTTCAGATCCCTTTTTCTGAATGCGACATAGAGGGAATATAAGGCTGCTACAGTAATAAATGGGTGGATCTGAAAGAGAAAGGTTGAAGTAAAACTCTCCCCCCAGCGTCTGAGCCCGGGACGTTGATAGCTCATAAGAAGACGGATCTGCTCTGAAATGACATCATATTTAAAAATGATTGCCACCCCTATAAGAAAGAGGGATACGAGTGCAATTGCACCGGCACGTTTGATGGTCGTTTTTGCATCCATTCTCAGGTAAACTACAAATATTACGGTTAGGACTGAAAGCATCAGCCATGTTGAATACTTGGAGAAAAAAGCAAGGAACAGGGCAACGGACGAAATGGCCGTCATCTTTAATCCGCCTTGACTTAGTGCTTTAATAAAGGTAAAAACCGAGAGTGTAAGGAAGAACATCGTAGGGACATCAACAAGCATAAGCGGCACCTGGGTAAAGAGGTAGGGGATACCTAACAGGAGCAGCCCGGCATAAAAACCTGTATCTTCGTCCCAGAGAGTCTTCCCGATCATATATGTGAGTACAAGGGTCAGAGAATATAGAAGGGTTGTGAATATCTGGATGTAAAGCCTGGATTCCCCAAGGAACTTAAAGATAAGACCGTACAGGAAAGGAACAAGTGGCAAGTCGGTCCAGACCACAATATCTTTTCCCCATTCACTGATGAAATATCCGATTCCGTACATCTCCAGATGCTTGGCCTGAGTAAAATATCTTGAAGTATCCACTATTACTTCAGGTTCTCTCCAGAAGGCGGCTGCAATCACAAAAGAAGAGAGAAAAAGCAATGTTGGGTTGCGCTCAAAAAAAGAAATTCTGGATATCAGATAGGCAAGCATGATGCCGGGAACAAGGATTAAAAAAATCCTGCCTGCATCCATGTTGGCAAATACCCATTTCCAACTGGTTAGCCTATTATCATCAAGAGAACGATATACAAAAAGCACGAGGGGTGTAAATAGGGTGAGTAAGGAGATTATCAGTAGATAATCAACAGTTTTAAGGTTGGATTGCCTGGTATCCATCTATCGATTGTTTCTGATGCTAACCGGAATAAGGAAGGAGGATTGATTCTGTTTTCAAGGGAGGCATTAAATGCCTCCCTATCAATCAAAAAATAACAACTCCTGCTTCTTTCGGATAATTCCTTGTGGCAGTACCACAAATTGCCACTTTCAACAACTCTAAAGAACGATCATTTTGTCGGCATCATGGCTCATGGCTGCGTTATTATACTGGCTGCCACAGACAATCCCCTCTGGTAGCCCTTCAGTCTTAACCCCCAGTCCCTTTGCGCTATGGTCACAAAAACTCATTGTAACACCCTGGAGGTTATGTAACTCGATACAAGAGGGATTTTCAAGTAATTTTGTCCCTTCATCCATGGCAAATATGATAACCTCATGGCCTTTAGATAGGGCAGCCTTTGTAAATCCTATAATGTCTTCAAGTTGTTTATCCGTATTAACCAATATTCCGAGTTTCATCTTTACTCTCCTCCTGAGTTTTTTATTTGTAATTATTCAGCCACAGATCACCAGGGAATAACCTTATCACTGGAGGTAATAAGATCAACAATCTGATCATAGTTTTTGTTTTCTCTCAGGTCCACAACTGTAATCTCATTTGACTTCTTGTGTTCTTCCATAATCTTATTTAATGTTTCATCAGGGTCCTGTTTTAAAATGTACAAAATCTTCATAGCATTCACCTCTCTCAGTTAAATTTTTAAATAATTCAGCCTACCGCAGAGATCGCTGAGTTCGCAGAGATTTTAAAATAAGAAATAATATTTTTTCAAACCAAATTCTATTAGTTTATTGTTTATTTCGTTCTCTCTGCGTTCTCGTCGGTGAACTTTTATAACTTTTTAATACGGCAGTATATGATCGTATCCAAGAAGTTTCTGTGCTATCTCCTCGGTAGAGAGATACTCCAAACCCTCATTGTCTTTGCAATTTGTGTAGACTTTCATATCCAGATCCTTCATCATTTCAATATTCATGGTATTGTCTTCTGTCTCTTCCACCTTTCTGTCCAGCACGTATACATCAATAACATCATCGAGAAGGGTAATACCCACAGCCATCCTCAAGGCCTCACCCTGCCTGTCCCTGACAAGAACGGTAATTTTCTTCCCCATTTGTTCCTCCTTTACTGCAGTATATCATGCAAGATAAATGTTACAGTATTTTTACAATAAAGTCAAAAAGAAAAATTGCCCGCTGCCCCGAATATGGCAACGGGCATGCCGGGGAGGGCATTCCAGTCTGCTGGAATCGTTTATTTCTGAATGATAAATGATAATATCCCTTCATCCTCTTTCGCTCCCAACAGCTTATATCCCAAGCGCATCACAGTTTGAAGAAATGCTTTCTCTCATTGCAATGTCATTTGTTATCACTCAGAGTTTTTCTCCTTCGAGCATATGCTCAAGGGTATTAAACGTGATTATACTGGCCCTGCGGCCGACAAGCCCTTTAACGTCAGTGTTTTATCAAACTTCATAAATGCCGTCCTCATTTATAGTAGAATCCTTTATCGATCCCTTCCTTCAAGGTATTGTTTAAGTGCCGGATCATGAAACTCCCCCGTATGCCCAGTTAAGGGACGGTGCAGCTTCCCACCCCATCTCGATCTCCTGAGACTCGGACACAAGCGTCAATTCCCTCTCACCTGTGACGGGTTTACTGTACAGGAGATGAGTGAAAGGATGAGTATGAGGACTAAACCCTGCCGAGTGCATGGACCATGCTTAGTGCTCACCTCTAAATATTTTCCTTGACAAACGTATAGTGTATGTTTTATACAATTTATAGTAGAGCAAATTCTAAAGAGGCTCCAGATATTAAGTTACGTTCTCAATTCTGTAGTTCGTGGGTATTTAGTACTTAATTATAGTACATCCTGGCACTTAGCCGGGATAATGAAAGAAAGGAGGTAAGGAATAATAGTTGAGGTAGTTGTATTATCACTTGAAAACCTGGATTATGAACTCCCTCTATGAGGGAACGTTTTGGGAGGTAACTTATGAGAAAGAAATTAGTAGCAAGCTTAGTCATTGTTTTGTTCATGTCCTTAGCAGTTTACTCGCAGGCAGTATACGCAGTAGAATTTTCAGGGGTAGTGGTATCTACGGACTTCGTAGCTAAGCACCTGAAAACCATCAGAAATCCTGCTCAAACCGAGATAAGGCTGGTAGAGGTCAGCAAGAAAGGCTATGATAAGGGTCACATACCAGGTGCAGTGCATATAAAATGGGGTAGTGAGGTATTTAACCCATTGTCTGACCATATGATACTGACTTATACTGAAGTGAAGGCAGTTATGAAGAAATTAGGCGTGACCAAAAAAACAGATATAATCATCTATGCTAGTAAAATCGACCAGGCAACGCGTTTTTACTGGACACTCAAGTTCTGGAAGGTCAATAACCTTCACATAATGAACGGCTCAAAGGGTAAGTGGATTAAAGAAAGACGCGAAATGACCAAAGTAGTTCCCTCCGTTTCCAAATTAAACTACAATGTATCATATCCACCAAACACAAAGATAAGAGCCCAGCTTACACCAAATGTTTTTTATGCACTGTCAACTGGCAAAAGCATTTTTATTGATTGCCGCCCGGCTGCATACTATAAGGGCAAAAAATATAGCATAAAGAAGTGGGTAAGGACCGGCCACATTCCTGGAGCAAAAAATGTAGCATGCCCTGAAGAGACAAACAACAGGGACGGCTCATTCAAGTCCAAGGCTGAGTTAAAGGCAATATTTGCCAAGGTTGGGGTTACAGGAAATAAACCTGTCATAGCATACTGCAACACAGGCGTAAGGTCGTCTCTTGGCTGGTTTGTGTTGTCTGAACTCCTGAGATATAAACACATATCGAACTACGATGGTTCAATGAGGGAGTATGCAAACAGGCTCGACCTCCCGATTGTACCGCCAAACATATACCCAAAATTCCCGAAATAAAAAACTCTAACAGCAAGAGCCCTTTGCAGTGCAATGGGCTCTTGCTGCCCTCCTTGCCCCTTTAATACCTGTGTCATATTAATGAGAGTCTGAAATGTCCGAACTTTCCCACATAGATAGCGAGGCCAAGGCCAGGATGGTGGATGTATCTGAAAAGTCCACTACCTCCCGTGAGGCTGTGGCCTGCGGTACTGTAACCATGAAGCCTGAGACCCATCACAGGAATCAGCCCCGGTGGAATTAAGAAACTCACCGGCCCTTTTCAGGTTCACCATGCTTGTATCCTTTAAAAAGGGGATATAGGCAATATAAAGCAGAACAAGTGATGATGTCACCGTCAAGAGGACGAGATATCTCCGTATCTCCCTCCTTTTCAGGAAGGACAAGCCGTATGCTGACAAAATTGAGAAAAGGGGTAAGAGGGGGATAATATACCTTATCCTCTTAATGCTCAGAGCCACTACAAGAATAAAAAACCATAAAGGGATCAGGACCCTGAAGTCTTTTTTCCTGACGGCCTGATAAATTCCCACAAAAGAAAGAACAAGCAAGAAGGGATGGCTCTGATAGAGGAACGTAGAGATGTATCCCTCCTGCCACATTTTCAACCCCGGCCGCTGGAATGAAAAAAGGAGATCAAGCTGCATCAGGAGGGTATCTTTCTTGAAAATAAAATAGGCTGTAAAAAGTAAACCTGCAATGATTCAGTATCTTCAGTAACTGTAATACACCGCCTTTCATCTCCCCTTTACCCCTTGCCAACGGGGTGCCTGTTGTGGATATGGATCACAACCAGATAAAGCAGCTACTGATAAATCTCATCATCAACTCCTTTGATGCGGTGGGGGAGAAGGGGCGTGTACTGATAAAGACCGGGATCTCCGATGGAATGGTGGTGCTTTCCGTGGAGGACAATGGAACAGGGATCAGGGAAGAGAATCTGGAGGAGATCTTTAATCCTTTCTACACAACAAAGACGCGGGGTACCGGGCTTGGTCTGGCAATCTCCAAGAAGATTGCAAAGGAGCACGGGGGTGATATAAAAGTGGAAAGTGTTTATAATAAGGGGAGTAAGTTTACATTGGTTCTGCACGGTCTTCTTCGGTGAGATGGGGACCTTGATTTCAGTATGCAGAAGAAACTCCTCAGGTTTCTCCAGGAAAAGGAGTTTCTCAGGCTTGGGGGGAAGGAGAGGATAAGTGTCGATGTAAGGGTCCTTGCTGCTACCAACAGGAACATAGAAGAGGCGGTTGAAAAAGGGGAGTTCAGATCGGACCTTTATTACAGGCTGAATGTCATAACGATCCAGATGCCCCCTTTGCTCGGGATTTCAAGGAAACAACTAAGGACAAAGATGAAGAACCTCGGCATCCTTCCCGAGGTATAACAGAAGCCCACTTCACTGTCCTACCCGGTGAGCGGGGTGTCCGGCATCAGAGGAGGTCTCCTTGGATAAGCATGTAATCGGAGTGATTGGCGGGCGGGATGTTGATGACAGGATGCTTATGATAGCTGAAGCAGTTGGTGAGAAAATTGCGAAATCAGGATCCCTGCTGTTGTGTGGTGGCCTTGGAGGCGTAATGGAGGCAGCCGCTAAGGGTGCTAAAAACCATGGCGGAGTAACAATTGGTATCCTTCCACAGGAGGACAGGGGGTATGCCAATGAGTATATTGATATACCTGTTGCTACTGGACTGGGGATGGGAAGGAATGTTATCATATCTTGCACTGCCGATGTCCTTATAGCAATAGGCGGGGGATACGGGACGCTTTCGGAGATTGCCTTTGCTCTGCAGCTTGGTAAGCAGGTTGTTGGTATAGAGACCTGGAAAATTGAAGAGGTAAGAGAGGCTGCAGATGCTGAGGATGCCGTAAGAAAGGCCCTTCGTTTATCATCTTGAATGAAGACAACAATCCCGTCAGCCATTCATAAGCAGTAGATTTCAACCGGCTTATGCCCCCTTAGCTCAGTAGGATAGAGCACAGGATTCCTAATCCTGGTGTCAGAGGTTCGAATCCTCTAGGGGGCGCCATGTCTTGTTTTTGTTAAGGTTGTTCCGTCCCCCGGGGTAGAATATCGGGAACCCTGGATTGATAAACAAAGGTGATTGGCTGATAAATTTTTTTAATTTGACCAATTTGGGGTAACTGTTTTAAGGTTTTAGTGCTGTTTGTTTTTTCTTTATAAGTGGATTATGGGTCAGGTGTGTTGATCTATATTACTGTTTTAATATTTTTAAGGAAAATCTAACGCGAGGAGGATTTTATGAGTATGAAACATGAAACGCCGATACTTGACGAGCTTGAGAAGGGTGCATTCCCGAGCTTTGTCAAGGAGATCAAGAGGGCGGCCGAGCATTCAGAGTATGCTCAGGACCTTCTTGGACAGCTGGAACTCTCCTATAAGGAGAAGATAACCCACTGGAAGCATGGAGGCATTGTTGGTGTCCGTGGCTATGGAGGCGGGGTTATCGGTAGGTACTCCGATATCCCGGATCAGTTTCCAGGTGTAGCACATTTCCATACACTAAGGGTGAACCAGCCTTCCGGATTTTTTTACACTTCAAAGGCCCTCAGGGAAGTATGTGATATCTGGGATAAATACGGCAGCGGGCTTACAAATATGCATGGTTCAACAGGTGACTTTGTATTGCTCGGGACAAATTCAGAGAGCCTTGAGCCACTCTTTGCCGAGCTTTCTTCAAGGGGCTGGGACCTGGGGGGTTCAGGTTCTGCGGTCAGGACACCATGTTGCTGCGTGGGTCCCGGTAAGTGTGAGTGGGCTAATATTGATACCCTTGAGCTCACGGATAATATTACGAGGACGTACCAGGACGAGATGCACAGGCCGATGTTCCCCTACAAATACAAATTCAAGGTTTCGGGATGTGCTATTGACTGTGTAGCATCTATTGCCCGTTCCGACTGTTCTATTATCGGTACATGGAGAGACGACATCAAGATTGACCAGGGCGAAATCAAGAACTATGCGGATGCCGGTATGGATATCCGAACAGAGATTATTGATATGTGCCCCACTGAGTGCATGAGTTACGACGGTAAGGAGATTTCAATAAACAACGAGGACTGTAGCCGTTGCATGCACTGCATCTCGAAGATGACAAAGGCCCTCAGGCCGGGTGATGACAAAGGAGCCACGATTCTTATCGGTAGTCACGCACCCTTTGTGAGAGGCGCACAGCTGTGCCAGGTTATCGTTCCCTTTATGAAGATGGAGTCGCCCTACCAGGAGCTAAAGGATCTTACGGATAAGATCTGGGAGTGGTGGGACGAGCATGGCAAGAACAGGGAGAGAATAGGAGAACTCATCGAGAGGCGTGGAATGAGGGACTTCCTCGAGGCAATAGAACTTGAGCCGGATCCCATTATGGTAAAAGAACCCAGGAGAGATCCTTTCTATTTCTGGAAAGAAGATGAGTTGAATAAATAATCAGACTAACTTATAGATAAGGAGGATTAAAATGTCAGAATTACCCCAGAGACAGACAGACATTGGACCACCGAGTTACAAGGATTTTTTACCGCCTGTAATAAAGAAGAATTATGGACAGTGGAAATACCATGAAGTTAAGAGCCCCGGTGTTATGGTGCATGTGGCCGAGAGCGGAGACCAGTTGTGGACCGTGAGGGTTGCCTCACCGCGGTTGTTATCAACGGATACTATCAAGGATTACTGCGATATTGCCGATAACCACTGTGATGGTCATCTCAGGTTCACCACAAGACATAATGTTGAATTCATGGTCGATGACGAAAGCAAGGTGGAATCTCTCGTGAATGAGTTGAAAGACAAAGGATTCATGATCGGCGGTATCGGTCCCCGGATCAGTAATGTGGTTCATACACAGGGTTGGGTACACTGTCATTCAGCGGCAACCGATGCATCAGGGCTTGTCAAGGCAATAATGGATGAGCTGCATGAGTATTTTACGACAAAGGAACTCCCGGCAAAGGTGAGGCTGGCAGTGGCCTGTTGTACGAATATGTGTGGAGCGGTGCATTGCTCTGACATTGCACTTGTCGGAGTACACAGAAAGCCACCGAAGATTGACGCCGAAAGGGTTAAAAACATGTGTGAGATCCCTACCACTATTGCCTCCTGTCCCACAAATGCCATAAGCCCCGATCCCAAGGTGAAAAGCGTTAAGATTAAAGAAGAGAAGTGTATGTACTGCGGTAACTGTTATTCGGTTTGCCCTGCCCTTCCCATTTCGGATGCCATAAACGATGGGGTGGCAATAGTTGTCGGCGGTAAGGTCAGCAACTCAAGGAGTAATCCTAAGTTTTCAAAACTGGCTGTGCCGTGGCTTCCAAATAATCCGCCGAGATGGCCGGAGGTTGTTGAGATTATTAAAACGGTGCTTGATACATATGCGGCAGGTGCAAGGAAGCATGAGAGAGTTGGTGAGTGGATTGAGCGAATCGGATGGGAAAAGTTCTTTAAGCTCACCGGGCTGCCCTTTACCATGCAGCATATCGATGACTTTACATTTGCACGTGAGACATGGAGGACGGCGGCAACCTTTAAATATTAAAGTAACCTGATGGTAAGGCCGGGTCGGATCTTCAGGATTTATCGTAGTTTCAACGGGCTGTTGTCCGAATGGGGGAATGCCCTTACCGTTAATCCTTAAGCAACAGAGAGGTATAAAATGGAGAGAGAAGAACTGAAGAAAATAATCTATGATCTGGTAGAGAAATCAGTGGGCAAGAAGAAATACAAACCCGGTGATCTTTTTAAAAAGTTAGCTGCGGATCACGGGGTTGAAAAGATCGAGGCAAAGGCTGCCCTGAGAGAACTGATGGATGCCGGTACGCTGATATATTCCTATAAGGGCGGAAGTTATGTAGAACTGCCACCAAAGGAGTAACCGATACTTTTGTGACTTATAACATACCAAGGGTGGTTATAGCAGGGCTGAAAGGGGGCTCTGGTAAAACCACCCTTTCTATTGGATTAACAAAGGCTGTAAGGGACAGGGGTCTCACGGTTGCAACGTTCAAAAAGGGACCCGACTACATAGATGCCGGCTGGCTGGCCTGCGCTTCCGGCAGGGACTGCTTTAATCTCGATCCTTACCTGATTCCCCAAGAAAAGATTCTCCTTTCCTTTGCGATTCATTCCCATCAGGCGGATATTTCCATAATAGAGGGCAACCGGGGGCTTTTTGACGGGATGGATGTATCCGGCACCTACAGCACCTCGGAGCTTGCAAAGATGTTGAAAGCGCCTGTCATTCTTGTTGTCGACTGCACAAAGGCAACACGTACCGTTGCTGCAGTAATAAAAGGTATAACAGGGTTTGACGGGGCTCTCAATGTTATGGGTGTAGTTCTTAATTATATCGGTGGTGTAAGGCATGAGACGGTTGTAAGGGGGGCTATAGAGAGGTACACATCTGTTGAAGTGCTTGGTTCATTGCACAGGATTGAAAAGGATCTTATGCCTGAGAGGCACATGGGGCTCACCCCTTATCAGGAGCACAGGGATGTTGGCAGCGCTATTGATAAGATCGGGGATATCGTCAGAGAGCATGTTGATGTAGACAGGCTGCTTGAGATGGCACGGGTTGATGAAGGTATAGCGCCAACCGGCTCCCTGTACGGTGATGGACGGCCCGATGATGAGGGGTTGACCATTGGTGTAATCCAGGATATGGCATTTCAGTTTTATTACCCCGACAACCTCGATGCCCTCACGGCCGGCGGCGCAAGGATCAAGCTGATAGATGCCATGAAGGAGAAAGAGCTTTCCGGTCTCGATGCCCTGTACATAGGGGGTGGGTTTCCTGAAACAAATGCACCGGGGCTTTCTGCAAACAGGGCATTAATGAAGTCCTTAAAGGGGGAAGTTGAGAGGGGTCTCCCTGTCTATGCAGAATGTGGCGGGCTGATGTATCTGGGCAGGAAGATCATCCTCGATGGTAATGTATATCCAATGACAGACGTGCTGCCCTTGAGCTTTAAGATAGAAAAACGACCCGTAGCACATGGTTATACCATGCTTGAGGTTGCAGGGGATAACCCCTATTATCCTGTGGAAACCGTACTGAAGGGCCACGAGTTTCACTACTCCGGAGTGGCTGAGAATGATCAACCCGTGAGGATGGTCTTCAGGATGAAAAAAGGCAAGGGTATCGGGCGGGGGATGGATGGTGTTGTCTATAAGAATGTCCTTGCCACTTACACCCACGTTCATGCCCTTGGGTGCCCTGAGTGGGCCCCGGGCTTGCTTGATGCAGCCAAGAGGCACAAAAAGGGGAAGTGATCGGTATCAGGCAACTGAAAAGGAGGGTGGTAAGTGCACTTTCCAAGGGAGATACAACAACCGTTACAACCCTTGCCAAGGAAAATATAAGGACAGTAAGTGTCCTTATAAATCTGAGTTATGACAAGGATTCGCTTTTAACCTGGAGGGCTATCGAGGCAATGGGCCCGGCTGTGGCGGGAGTGCTTGAGGACTCCCATGAGCTGGGCCGGAATATTGTTAGAAGGCTCCTGTGGTCTGTTACAGAGGAGTCCGGGGGACTTGGGTGGTCAGCTATCGAGATGATCGGCGAGATTGTCAGGGCAAGCCCCGGGGCCTTCAGTGATCTTGTTCTCCTGATACCGCCGTTCTTTGAGGAGGAGATATTTAAGACAGGTGTCCTCCATGCCCTCTGCAGGATCGGAAGCGCGCACCCGGGGTTGATTGAGGATAAGGAGGAAGTTGAGGGGTTGGTTGTTGATGCCCTTCGTTCGGGTGATCCGGCCGTAAGGGGATACGGGCTCTTTGCCCTGAAGTGTCTCAGTGCCGCCGTATCACTCTCTGTGCCGGAGGAGGTGCCGGATCTCCTTTCAGATGAGGCAACGGTCAGAATCTATGCCTCTGGAGATTTCCGGGACTTCACAATACGCGATTTGGCAGAGGAGATCCTGAAGGTCCATTCTGATCGGCATTGACCCAGGGGAGGATTCCCTGTCCTCTCTGAAAGAGAACGCCCCTGAAATTATAGGCGATACCCCGGGACAACAGCAGGTTGCCATGCTTGTTGCCATACAGTATATTTACTCGAAGTATGTTTATAAAGTCGTTATTATCATGCCGGACTTGTTTCAGCATCTCATGAGGCCATGAAACGAGTTCAGGGTGACAACTTTGAGGGTCCCCTAGGTCCGGAGTGCCTGAATCAGCAGAAATGGCCGGGGTGGTCCATGACCCCTTGCCTGAGGATTTGACTTAAATCAAATACAGGGTATATAATTTAGTGGCCTTGCGGTGGAGAAAGAATAGAGAAGACAAGGACGTTCTTCGCAAACCATTATGTCCGTTTTGCGGAGAGGTCTTTCAGCGTCCCAGAGATATTTCAACCGAACCGGGTTTTTTTTACGGTGGGTCCTGTGAGTGCGGTGCGGTTTACGGCTGTGACCTTACCGGGAAAAACATGGGGGAGATATTTGCAGATGCGCTTGCTTATGCCTGCGGCGGAGACTGGGAGAAGGCCCTTAGTATCGAAGAGGACGTTGACTACCACCAGAGAGAAATCAGTTATGAACCGGGCTCCCATACCGTTACTCCAGGCGGGGAGGATTTTTTTTACGGAAGGGCGGCGGTTAAGCTGATTTTCATCAAGCTTCTGAATCCAAATCGATGATTTTGGCTGGTTCTTTTTTGATAAACTATGTTAATCTGCAGATAACTTTTTTTAATTTGACCGAAAGGGGTCATCTGTATTAATGTTTATAGCTTGAAGAAGTATGTTAATACCGGGAATTTTCCCAATAAATCTAAAATTCAAGGAGGTTTGAGATGCCGACTATTGAGTTTGAAGGCAAACAGATCGATGTAGATGAGGAGGGGTATCTCCAGAATCTTGATGACTGGACTGAAGGGCTTGCCAATTACATGGCTCAGCAGGATGGCCAGGAGCTTACCAAGGAGCACTGGGATATCATCAATTTTCTGAGAGACTATTACAATAAATACCAGATTGCTCCCATGATCAAGATACTCGTAAAAGAGATCAAGAAGAACATGGGGCCTGAGAAGGGTAACACGAAGTATCTCTATCAGCTCTTCCCCGATGGTCCTGCTAAGCAGGCCTGTAGATATGCAGGTCTTCCAAAGCCGACAGGCTGCGTGTAATTGCGATTTTTTAATGACGGGGTGTTGGGGAGGCATCTTCTCCAATACCCCGCAGTTTGGATTCTCTCAACCTGCACATAATGGAAATTAAGGATTATTTATTAAAAAGAAAGTCCAGGATACTGAAGGTGTGGTTTGACGGTATACTGGAGAGTTACCCCTCAGAAACTGTTGCTTTTCTGAAGTCTCGGAAAAACCGGTTTTCCAATCCCGTTGGTCAGACAATCAAAGAGGGTTTGGAGGGTGTTTTAGACGGGATTCTCGGTGAATCCTCCGACGATGAGATTGCCCCCTATCTGGACAGGATTATACGGGTAAGGGCAGTTCAGGATTTTGCTCCCTCAGAGGCTGTTTCCTTTATCTTCCTCCTGAAGAAGGTTATCAGGGATGAGTTTCAAGAAGACCTGAAAGAGGGAGGGCATTATGAGGAGCTGCTATCGCTGGATTTGCATATTGACAGACTTGCAGGCAGGGCATTCGACATCTTTATGCAGTGCAGGGAAAAACTCTATGAACTCAAGGCCAACGAGATGAGGAACTGGACTTACAGACTTGTAGAACAGGCAAACAAGCGCATGAAAGGTGCAGGATGATTTTTGATATATCCCCAGTTAACTGAAGGAGGTATAAATGGGAGCTTTGGTTTCCTTAATAGCTGTTATATTGCTTATACTTGTTGCATTAGTTGGTGTTGAGGTGCTTCCCCTGCAGGCCCTCTTTGGTGTTGCAATTCCCTATGCCGCGGTTATTGTATTTCTTACCGGTTTTGTCTTAAAAATTCTTAAATGGGCCCGCGTTCCTGTTCCTTTCCATATACCAACCACCTGTGGACAGCAGAAGTCCCTTCCCTGGATTCATTACAGTAAAATCGAAAACCCGGCAGGGACCACGGGCGTTGTTGCCAGGATGGCACTTGAGGTCTTGCTCTTCAGGTCGTTATTCAGAAACCTCAAAGGTGAACTCCATGAAGGGCCAAGGATGGCTTACGGATGGGAAAAATGGCTATGGCTTGGCGCTATTGTATTTCACTGGTCTTTATTTATCGTCATTTTACGGCATCTGAGGCTTTTTACCCAGCCCGTCCCGGCATTTGTAAAGCTCATTAATGCCTTTGACGGTTTCCTCCAGATTGGTTCACCCCACCTGCTGATCAGCGGAGTTACATTGCTTCTGGCGGTTCTGTATCTCTTGATAAGGCGTTTCTATGTTCCCCAGGTAAAATACATATCCCTACCCGCCGACTACTTCCCGCTTTTTCTTATAACAGCCATAGCATCCACCGGCGTCCTGATGCGGTATTTTTACAAGGTGGATGTAATCAAGGTAAAGGAACTCACGGTGGGGCTTGCTACTTTGAGGCCGACTATTCCTGATGGGATTGGTGCGATGTTTTATGTCCATATCTTTCTTATAAGTACTCTCTTTGCATACTTCCCATTCAGTAAGCTCATGCACCTTGGCGGTATCTTTCTGAGCCCGACAAGAAACCTTTCTAATAACAGCCGTGTGAAGAGGCATATAAATCCATGGAACTACCCCGTTAAGGTACATACATACGAGGAGTACGAGGATGAGTTCAGAGAGAAGATGATTTCTGCCGGGATACCCGTGGAAAAAGAGGTGGAGGAAGCAAAAGAGACAGAAGAAAAAAGTGAGGGAAAGGAGTAATCTATGGCAAAGGCAACAAAAACACCAAAACCAGAGGAACTTACAAAGATAGATTACAGCGCACCCAAGACACAGTGGATGGAGACCCCGGTTGAGTTCAAACCCGGGACATTTTGCTATGGGACAAGGCCGAAATATCTTGAGGCGGTAGGCTTCCCGAATCCCAGGGAGTGGGCAACCGCGGATGAGGACTGGAAGCTTCCGGAAAACTGGAAGGAGATTGTCCTTGACGGCATGAAAGACAGGCTTCAGAAGTACAGGTCCTTCCAGTTGTTTATGGATATCTGTGTAAGGTGCGGGGCCTGTGCTGATAAATGTCATTTCTATATTGGTTCAGGTGACCCCAAGAATATGCCCGTTTTGAGGGCGGAACTCCTGAGGTCGGTATATCGCAAGTACTTCACTGCCGGAGGAAAGGTATTAGGTAAGTATGCAGGAGCAAGGGAGCTTACTTATGATGTCTTTAAGGAGTGGTGGTACTATTACTATCAATGTACGGAGTGCAGAAGGTGTTCGGTTTTTTGCCCTTATGGGATTGACCAGGCAGAGATAACAATGATGGGCAGGGAGTTGTTTAACCTCCTTGGCTGCAATACCGACTGGATTGCCGGACCTGTGGCCTATTGTTACCAGAAGGGCAATCATCTCGGGCTCGAGCCCCATACCATCAAGAGCAACATTGAGATGTTGGTTGATGATATAGAAGAGATTACCGGGATCAAGATAGAGCCGACATTCAACAGGAAGGGTGCGGAAATACTCTTTGTTACTCCTTCCGGTGACCTGTTTGGTCTTCCCGGGGTTTATAACTGTCTGGGCTACCTTATGCTCTTCCACGAACTGGGGCTTGACTATACATGGAGCACCTATGCCTCGGAAGGGGGGAACTTCGGTTTCTTCACATCCAATGAAATGGCGAAGAGGCTCCATTACAAGATCTATGCAGAGGCGAAGAGGCTTGGAGTTAAATACATAATCGGTGGTGAATGCGGTCATATGTGGAGGCTCGTACACCAGTATCTTGACACCTGGCATGGCCCTGCTGATTTCCTTGAAGTGCCTATTTCGCCGATAACGGGGACAAGGTTCGAGAATGCAAGCGCTACCAAGATGGTTCATATTGACGAGTTTACGGCGGATATCCTGAGACACGGCAAGCTCAAGCTCGACCCGAGCAGGAACGACCACCTGAAGATTACCCTCCATGACTCATGTAACACCTCAAGGGGAATGGGTATCCTTGAGGAGCCGCGTTATATCATAAAGAATACATGTAAGCACTTCTATGAGATGCACGAGGATACCATCAGGGAGAAGACCTTCTGCTGCGGGAGTGGTGCCGGACTGAACGCCGGTGAAAATATGGAACTCAGGATGCGGGGCGGGTTCCCCAGGGCCAATGCCGTAAAGCATGTTCATGAAAAGTATGGTGTTAATATGCTTGCAAATATCTGTGCGATAGACAGGGCGGCCCTGCCCACACTGATGCAGTACTGGGTCCCCGAGGTGGACGTATGCGGCGTTCATGAACTTCTTGGGAATGCCCTTGTGATGGAAGGTGAGCAGGAGAGGACGATGGATCTGAGGCTTGAACCCCTTCCCGGGAAGGAAGACATCGAGGAGGATGAATAATGTATGATGGTGGAAAAATAATTGTTGGTCTGATAATTTTTCTGGCCTTTGCAACCTATCCATTTTACAGTAATATAGGCAAGGTAATCGCAAAACCCGATCCAAAGTTAAATACGCCTGTTATACAGAAGTTGGAGAAGAAGGAGTGTGTGGAATCCAAGGACTTCATGAGAAGAAACCACATGCAGTTGCTTATCGAGTGGCGTGATTCAGCTCTTCGTGATGGCAAGAGGGAATATGTTAGTTCCAGCGGCAAGCACTATACGATAAGTCTTCAGAATACCTGTCTGAAGTGCCACTCAAACAAGAAGAAGTTCTGTGACGAGTGCCACGGGTATGCCGCAGTTAATCCGTACTGCTGGGACTGCCATTTTGTGAAAGAGGAGGGCCATAAATGAGTATCGACAGGAGAGAATTTCTCAAGATAGCAGGGCTTGCCGGTCTTGGTGTAGGGGTTGCCGGGATGAACCTCGTGTTGAGAGACAGGGCAGTAGATGCTGCAGGTTTTTTGCCCGAGCCCAAGGGCCTTGTGGCAAAGCGCTGGGCGATGGTTGTCGATTTGAGCAAGTTCAGGACGGATGAGGACTACAGGAGGGTGATCGGGGCATGCCGCTGGGCTCATAATGTCCCTGATATCGGCAACAAGAAGGATGAGGTCAAGTGGATCTGGACAGAGGAGTTTGAACATGCCTTTATCGGGCAGATGAATAAATACGTCCCGGCAGGGATCGAGGATAAGCCTTTTCTCCTTTTCTGCAATCACTGTGACAACCCACCCTGTGTGCGTGTATGTCCTACACAGGCAACATTCAAGAGGCCGGACGGTATAGTTGCCCAGGACTACCACCGCTGTATCGGATGCAGGTTCTGCATGGCGGCTTGTCCCTATGGTTCAAGGAGCTTTAACTGGATTGACCCGAGGCCGTACATTAAGAAGATCAATCCTGAATTTCCCACCAGGACTATCGGTGTGGTTGAGAAATGCAACTTTTGTGTTGAGAGATTGGCCCAGGGGCTGAAGCCTGCGTGTGTGGAGAAATCCGGCGGCGGTCTGATATTCGGCGATCTTGCAGATCCCGGTTCAGAGGTCAGGAAGGTCCTGAGCAAGCACTATACAATCCGGCGCAGGCCTCAACTTGGAACACAACCGAGCGTGTTTTACATAATCGGAGGAGGTGAGGAAAATGTTTGAGAAGGCACTTGAAGGGCGTCCTAAATACTGGTTGTGGTTGCTGTTTCTCCTGGGAATAATGGGGGTTGGTTTCCTCTTTTATCTTAAGCAGCTGAAGTACGGCCTGGGTATCACCGGGATGAGCCGGGATGTCTCCTGGGGTTTTTATATCGCCCAGTTTACTTTCCTTGTCGGGGTAGCTGCATCGGCTGTGATGATTGTGATTCCTTACTATCTTCACAACTATAAAAAGTTTGGTAAGATTGTGATCCTCGGCGAGTTCCTCGCTGTCGCCGCCGTTAGCATGTGCCTGCTCTTTATCTTTGTCGATATGGGACAGCCCATGCGTATTTTCAATGTGCTGCTCCATCCGACCCCGAGATCCGTGCTGTTCTGGGATTCCGTTGTGCTGACAGGTTATCTTATCCTTAATATAGTGATCGGGTGGACGACCCTCGAGGCCGACAGGAAAGAGGTGCCGCCCCCCGGGTGGGTGAAGCCCTTGATTTATCTTTCCATCCCGTGGGCCGTCAGTATTCATACCGTGACGGCCTTTATATACGCCGGGCTCCCCGGAAGAGAGTTCTGGCTGACGGCAATCATGGCCGCACGGTTTCTTGCATCCGCCTTTGCTTCAGGTCCGGCAATGCTGATAATCCTTGCATTGCTGATTAAGAGGCTCACAAAGTTTGATCCGGGAGAAGAAGCCATCCAGGCAATAGGGAAGATCGTTACTTACGCCATGTATGCAAATGTCTTTTTCTTCCTGTTGGAGGTCTTTACCTCCTTTTACAGTAACATTCCCGGACATATGCTTTCCTTTGAGTATCTCTTTGCAGGACTTGATGGGCACGGAAGGCTTCTTCCGCTGATGTGGTTTTCGGCAATACTTGCTATTTTTGCCCTTGCGATGCTTGTATTTCCAAGTGTCAGGAAGAATGAAACAACACTGGCGATAGCATGTGGGGCTGTATTCATCTCGCTATGGATAGACAAGGGGTTTGGCCTGGTGATTGGTGGTTTTATACCGAATCCTTTCGACAGGGTTACCGAGTATTGGCCGACTCTCCCCGAGACACTTATTTCCGTGGCAGTATGGGCTGCGGGCTTTTTTATTCTGACCCTGCTTTATAAGATTGTGGTATCGGTCAGAGAGGCGGAGGGAGCAGGCGAGTCGATTCATTAATATATTTTTTCTCGTTGTAAGGCCCGCTGACATTATAATGTCAGCGGGCCTTTTTTTATGCCGAACCACGGCTTTCAGGTAAAAAATACAGCATACGTTCCATCGGGAAAGCTATGAGGGTTGCCTGGTCGACTGCTGCCGGCCGGTGAGAATCAACTCAACAGCAGATCAAGGACAATTGCAGCGATTGACAGAATGAAAATAATGAAGTAGTTCAAATCCTCAAGGGATTTTTTAATGGAGGAGAGAAGATAAGCAACCGCATCCCTCTCGTCATTTGTAAGGCATGAATTCTCCCTTATTTTTTCAATTAACCGGTGCTGATCAATAGCCCGCTTACGCTTCTTTGTAATGGAAAACCTGTAGAGAAAGAAGAAGAGATACCCGATGGCCCCTATGTACCAGACCGGTCTGACCCAAGTCGGTTCGAATTTCTGGAACAGGATTATGGCCCTGAAGGCTATTGCCGATATGAGGCCGAGGATAAAAAAGCCGTATATGATATAAGGGGGCAATGTGTGGGGTTTCTTTTCATGCATAACCAATTATACAAGATTTACCTTCCAGAAATGTCTCTTAAGAGAGGCCGTGCGGGAGAATAAATAATGCAAGATAAATCACTCCCCTAACACCCCCGGAACCGTTCAGGCTCTATTTCCGGACGTGAATGCATATTGACAAAAATGTCGGGAGTAAGTATAATAGCGTGAGCAGGTATAAGAAAGGAAAACGGCAACCGTTTACCGAAGAAGGAGGAGGAAGATATGAAGATGGTGGTGGCGGTAATCAAGCACTTCAGGCTTGATGAGGTAAGGAAGGCCCTGACGGACATAGGGGTGCAGGGAATGACGGTGAGTGAGGTGAAGGGGTTTGGAAGACAGAAGGGACACCTTGAGGTCTACCGCGGAGCGGAGTATGAGGTGCAGTTTCTGCCGAAGGTGAAGATTGAGGTGGCGGTTTCAGAGGATAAGCTTGAGGGTGTAGTTGAGGCGATAGAGGGAGCAGCGAGGACAGGCGAGATAGGAGACGGAAAGATCTTTATATACAATCTCCGGGACGTAATAAGGATAAGGACCGGAGACAGGGGAAGGGAGGCAATATGAGCTTAAAAGAGTCAGGAGGTATGGTTAAAAGGATTTTTTTTCTGATCGCTATGGTCTTGATAACCTCTGGACCGGCCTATGCTGCCGGGTCGCAGGGGATTGATTCGGGTGATACTGCATGGCTGCTTATCTCAACCGCCCTTGTGATGCTTATGACACCCGGGCTTGCATTCTTTTACGGCGGCATGGTGAGAAGAAAAAACGTCCTTGACACCATAATGCATAGTTTTATTATTCTCTGTACTGTGAGCGTTGTCTGGGTGCTATGGGGTTATACCCTCGCCTTCGGACCTGATATCGGGGGGGTTGTGGGCTCCCTTAAGTGGATAGGGCTGGCAGGGATCGGGAATGAACCTGCCCCTATGGCACCGGGTGTTCCCCATCTGATATTCATGATGTTTCAGGGCATGTTTGCCGTTATAACCCCGGCTCTGATAACCGGGGCCTTTGCTGAGAGGATCAAGTTTTCCGCCGTGATTATTTTTACGGTCCTTTGGACAACATTCGTTTATTCACCTATTGCTCACTGGGTCTGGGGCGGCGGCTGGATCGGGACAAAAATAGGCGCGCTCGATTTTGCCGGCGGCACAGTTGTCCATATCAATTCAGCAATCGCCGCAATTGTTGCAGCGCTTATCGTAGGAAAGAGGAAGGGCTACCTTAAGGAGACCATCATGCCCCATGATCTTACGATGACGATTCTGGGCGCCTCCCTACTCTGGTTTGGGTGGTTCGGGTTCAATGCCGGCAGTGCGCTTACCTCGGGCAGTCTCGCCTCGCTTGCCTTTGTAACAACGAATACAGCGTCTGCCTCGGCAGCCCTTGGCTGGACCGCCATGGAATGGCTGAGAAGGAAAAAACCAACGGCTCTCGGTGCTGTCAGTGGGGCGGTGGCAGGCCTTGTTGCCATTACTCCCGCTGCAGGGTTTGTGAGCCCTCTCTCAGCAATTATTATCGGCCTTGTTGCCGGGATTATCTGTTATGGGGCAGTCAGTCTCAAGCCGAAACTCGGGTATGATGATTCCCTTGATGTCCTTGGGATACATGGTGCAGGTGGCATATGGGGTGCCCTTGCCACTGGGATCTTTGCTTCAGTGGCGGTTAATCCTGATGGTGCAAATGGCGTGCTCTTTGGAAATCCATCCCTTTTTGTAAAGCAGTCCATTGCTGTCTTGGCTACCATGGTATACTCCGGGGTGGTAAGTCTGGCAATACTGAAGGTCATCGACTGGACGGTGGGACTGAGGGTGAAGGAGGAAGATGAAGTCACAGGACTTGACCTCAGTCAGCATGGTGAGGCAGGCTATAATTAGAGTCTGTTTATAAAGTCATTGTGTCTGCCTGTCATTCCGGCAGTCCTTAAGCCGGAATCCGGTGTTTTTAAAGGCGTCTGGATGCCCGACTACAGACTTCGGGCATGACAGGAGTAAAACATCAATTTATGCCGGGCTGTAACTATAACTGAAGGTTTCGTAAAAAGGCTGAAATAGCAAAACACAATATGTTATGCTGAATCCCGAATTAAGTTCGGGACATCTAATAAAATCAATGACTTAGGAGACGCAGTCTATTCGCCTTGCCAAGCCTGAAACGATATCCCGTAAGCTTTCGGGACAGATGGTTCAGAGCCCGCCCTGAATTTATTTCAGGAGTGACAGTTATGGACTTTTTACGAGTTCATCATAATTAAATAAGGCAGGACCTTTATAAGGACTTACTTATGGAAACAAACAACTATAATAAAGAACTCACAGCTCTTCTCGAGGTAAGCAGGGTGCTGACGGAGTCTTTTAACCTGGAGGAAAACATCCCCTCTGCAATGAAGACCCTGAGTAAAATCCTTGATATGCAGAGGGGCTGTGTTTATCTCCTTGACCCCGTATCAAGGGAACTCAGGATAATGGCAGCCTATGGGCTTTCACGCGAGGAGATAAGAAAGGGAAAATACAAGATAGGCGAGGGGATAGTGGGCCGTGTTATCAAGAGCGGCAAAGCCATGTTTGTTCCCAATATCGGTAATGAGCCGAAATTCTTGAACAAAACCGGCTCGCGGCCCGATAAACAGGGGATCTCTTTTCTCTGTATACCGATAGAACTCAAGGGTGATGTCCTTGGGGTTATCAGTGTGGACAGGATCTACTCCGGAGAGCACGGGAGCGTTGATGATGACATAAGGGTCTTAAGCATTGTCTCCTCGTTGATCGCCCAGTTCTTAGGGTTATGGAAGAGTTACCGGGAGGTGGAGAAGGAACGCCAGGAACTGCGACTCCAACTGAAGGAGCGGTTCAGCCTGCCTAACCTCGTCGGGGAGTCCGACAGGTTTCAATCGGTGCTGAAGGCGGTTTCAAAGGTGGCGGGTACTGATGCCACTGTGCTGCTTCTTGGTGAGAGTGGGACAGGGAAGGAACTTATTGCCCGGACCATCCATTACCAGAGTCCGAGGGCAAAGGGACCTTTTGTGGCTGTAAACTGTGCAGCCCTGCCGGAGAACCTTCTGGAGATGGAACTCTTCGGCGCAGAAAAGGGAGCCTTCACAGGTGCAACCGAGCGGAGGATAGGAAGGTTTGAACGTGCAAAGGGGGGAACCCTGTTCCTGGATGAGATAGGCGAGTTGCCTCTTACAGTGCAGGCAAAACTCCTGAGGGTGCTTCAGGAGCGGGTCTTTGAACGGCTTGGTTCCTCAGAGCCTGTAAGGGTGGATGTGAGAATAATTACCGCCACAAACCGCAATCTCATTGACGAGATGAGAAGGGGTTCCTTCAGGGAGGACCTCTACTGGAGGCTCAACGTGGTATCGATTTTGATGCCTTCTCTCAGGGAGAGGAAGGAGGATATTCCTGTTCTGGCTGATCACTACCTGAATCTGTTCAACAGAAAATATAAAAAAACGCTTTTCCTTTCACCTGAGGCAAGAGAACTACTGAAAAAGCACTACTGGCCCGGTAATATTCGTGAACTGGCCAATACGCTGGAAAGGCTTGTTATAATGGCGGAGAAACCTGTGATCGAGAAAACAGACCTGCCTTTCAATATGTTCGTTGAAGAAAAGAGATCCCCAAGTCAGAACGGAGCCTTTAAGAATGGTTCACTCAGTTCCGAGGTTGAAAATATAGAAAGGGAGCGTATTGTCCAGGCACTCATGGATAACAACTACATCCAGAGCCGTGCTGCCCGGACCCTCGGGATTACACCCCGGCAGCTTGGATACAGGATAAAGAAGTACGGTATTAACGTTTGATCGCATTCAGTGTTAAGCCTGCTGCTCCCGGTATGAAGTAAAAAAGCAGGTTAACATCCTCCCTTTTCTCTCCAATCGCGTTGTTGTCATTACAGTGAACCGGCTCTGTATCACAATCCTGAAAATGCATACAATGTCATTCTGAATTTTTCTATCTGTCATTCCGGCAGTCATTAAGCCGGAATCCAGTGGTTTCGATGCCTTCCGGATGCCCCGAATGCATTCGGGAGTCGGGAATCCTTTCTTAAAGAATGATTCCGGACAAGCCGGAATGACAGGAAAACGACCGCTCTGTGCTTTGCGCCTTGAACGATTCCCCGAACGCTTTCGGGGAATGACGGAATAACGACACTTTATACACTGAAACTGTTTACAGTCGTAGTACGTTCTTATAAAGAAACCCCCGAATGGATTATAATTTATAATGGCAATGAATGACGGGATGAGCGGCCCCGGCAGCAACTCGCTGAAGGGCATCACTTTTTTGTTGGTGGACAGGAACGAGGCGCTACTGAGGAGCTTTCAGGAGACCCTCGCCTCTTACGGAGCAGCGGTTTATTCCGTCTGTGACATATCAAAGGTGAAGGATGTCTTTAAGGAGGTAAAAGTAGATGTTTTTCTTGCCGACATGGAGGCAACAGGGCAGGAGACCTCTGCCCTGATCAGGAGCTTCAGGGACTCAAACCCCGGCGGGAGCTTTTTCCTCCTCATTGATAGAGTAACGTACAAAGATGCACTCAGCCTAATCGGACCGGAAGCGGATGATTACTTCTTTAAACCCCTCGATCCGGACAGGTTTGCACAGACTATAGAGACAGCCCTCGGGCAAAGCCGGCCGAAGAGCAACTCCCTTGCTGTAATTGAACCATATGTGGAGCAGTTGAAACCCTATCTTATCTTCCGCTCTCCCGAGATGAAGCAGGTGCTTATGAACCTTCCTCGGATCGCTGCATCAAACCAGACCGTCCTTATCTCCGGTGAGACCGGCACCGGTAAGGAGATTGTTGCAAGGGCTATCCATGTATTAAGCCGGAGGGCGGAAGGTAACTTTGTAGCCGTAAACTGCGGTGCTATCCCTGACAGTCTTATGGAGGGGGAACTCTTTGGACATGAGAAAGGGGCCTTTACAGGGGCACACAAGACACACAGGGGCAAGTTTGAACTTGCTGACAACGGTACGCTCCTTCTTGATGAAATAGGTGATATGCCCCTTTCGCTTCAGGTAAAACTCCTCAGGGTCCTTGAGGAAGGTGTAATCTACCGCCTTGGAGGCGAGAGACCAACCGCTGTTAATGTGCGCATTCTTGCCGCCACAAGAATAGATCTAATAAAATCGGTCAGGGAAGGACTTTTCCGGGACGATCTCTTCTACCGGCTGAATGTCCTGCGTATTCACCTCCCTCCCCTCAGAAAAAGGATAGAGGATATTCCTCTGCTTTCGCTCCACTTTCTCCACAGGTCTTTCTATGAGATGGGTATTAGCTCCCCCTATCCCTCGCTGTCATTAGGGACTATAGACCTTCTTCAGAAGATGAGGTGGCGTGGCAATGTCAGGGAGCTGAGAAACCTCATGGCCAGGATTGCCACCCTCCTTGAAAGGGATACGAAGATTATCCTCCCCATTGATGTGCTTCCCTTCCTTGATGAGACATCCCTCCTCGACCTGAACTCCCGTTATAACATCCATCAAAGGCCGGGAGTTTTCATTCCCATCGGCACCCCGATGGAAGAGGTTGAGGAGACAATGATCAGGGAGACGCTTAAATATACAAATGGAAATCGCACTCAGGCTGCCGGGATACTCAAAATTGGCCTGAGAACCCTGAGGCGGAAACTCAACAAATACTCTATTTAGAGTCTGTGTATAAACTGCTGTTACTTGTTTTTGTCATGCCCGAAGTCTGTAATCGGGCATCCAGAGCTTATTGAAAAGAATAGATTCCGGCTTAAGGACTACCGGAATGACAGATAGAGAGACTGACTTTATACACAGACTCTAATTAGGCCAAATTGACCTATGGGCCGTTTTGGCAACTCAGGGGCGCCCCTTCTTTTTTGCTGATATACTATCCCGAACTCATGGGATTGTTGCTTGAACTCCTTCCTTTGAAAGCGTGTATTACAGCCCCGAAAACACATATGATGTCATTCTGAATCCTGTGCTGAACTTGGTTCAGTATTATTTCAGAATCCCGTATTTTCAAGATATTGTGTTTATATAGATCCTGTATATAAAGTCGAACAGTTGTCGTTTTTCTGTCATTCCGGCTTGTCCGGAATCTGTCTTTAAGAAGGATTCCCGACTCCCGCTCCCGAATGCGTTCGGGATTGCGGGAATGACTAATGACTGTAGTTTATACACAGACACTATTTAGATCCTGAAACAAGTGCAGGATGACAACAAACAAGTTCAGCACATGGTTCAGGGCCTGCCATGAGTTTGACGGTTGTGCCAGGGTCTGCTTATCTCATTTGCCGAACCTATGGTTTAACCGGTAGGCCATTTTGACCCTGCAGGGTGAGCCTGTTTTTTTGTACTTTTAGCTAACTCGGCGTACTTTCAGGATTTTTAAAACTGGCACAGCGATTGCTATTAAATAAAATGAGTTGAAGAACTATTAAAAAACTATTTCAGGAGGTGATGAATTATGTTGCAGAGTGAACTGGAAAGGAGATTTGATCCGTGGTATGAGTTCAGCAGAATGGAGCATGAACTGAGTCGTCTCAACAGGGAAATGGACAGTATCTTTTCAGGCCTTGACCTGAGAACCGGGTACCGGTACCCCCGCATGGACATATACCAGAATCATGACGGTGTATTGGTTACTGCTGAGCTGCCCGGGGTGAAGAAAGAGGACGTGGAGATCACCGTTACCGGCAGTACACTGACGATAAAGGGCAAGAGGAAAGGTGTCGAGCCTGAAAAAGATGAGCGGTATCACCTGAGAGAGCGCTGGATTGGTGAGTTTTCAAGGACCATTGAACTTCCCTTCCATGCTGATGCCGACAGAGTGAAGGCGAGGTACTCAAAGGGGATTCTCTATATTACACTGCCCCGTTCCGAGGAGGATAAGCCGAAAAAGATCGCCCTTGAATCATAAGAACATACCGGGGGCTTCCCCTGAGATTGAGGTTTTTAAGGAGGTGGTACTATGGCAGTCGTCACAAAGGATATTGAGAAGAAAGGCGGAGAGATTCAGAAGGCAAAAAGGGGCGGTAACGGCGGGACCATCATCCCCGATGTGGATATCCTGGAAAAGGGTGATCATTACATCCTCTTTGTTGATATGCCTGCTGCCTCTGAGGACTCCATTGATATAACCCTTGAGAAGGATACGCTCACAATCCGTAGCAGTATATCCGTTGAGGTCCCTTCAGAGTTCAGAAGGATACATGCCGAGTCCGGCGCCGGGACATACCAGCGGGCCTTCAGGATTAATGATGATATTGACAGGAACAACATCAAGGCGACTTACAAGGATGGTGTTCTTGCACTGACGATACCGAAGTCGGAAAATGTGAAGACCAGAAAGATCGATATCCTGACGGAATAAGACAAAGGGGCTTTGCCCCGTGAAGAATCTCAAGACAGGAGGTGATGTCTATGTCTATCAGGGATCTTATTCCTCGGAGGTTTTCAAGGGGCCAGGAGGTGCCTGTAAGGAGAGTGGAGAACCCCTTCAGGAGTGCTTTTGACGAGATGGACAGGTTCGTTGAGAGGTTCTTCAGTGATTTTGCGGTACCACCGATGGTTGAGAGGGATATATTCACCCCCAAGGTCGATCTTACGGAGAAGGGCAATGAGTATCGCCTGACAGCAGAACTGCCCGGTATGGACGAGAAGGACGTAGATGTCATCCTGGACGACGATGTGATTACCATAAAGGGTGAAAAGAAAGAGGAGAAGGAAGACAGGCAGAAGGATTACTACTACGCGGAGAGGAGCTATGGTTTCTTTCAGAGAACGATACCCCTTCCTGCAGAGGTGGATAAGGACAGGGTAAAGGCAACCTTTAAGAAGGGTATCCTGACCGTTGAGCTTCCCAAGAGTGAAAAGGCCATCAGGGAGGCAAGAAAGATAGAGGTCCTGACGGAGTAACGGGTGCCATTCCCGGGGTATGAGCAAACAAAGGCAGGCAAGATGCCTGCCTTTGTTTTGCCGGAACCGGAGGGCCGGCCCAGGGCTATCTCCCGGGCAGACTGCCGGTTTTTAGTTCCTCCCTGACTCTCAGCTTTGCATTGATCATATCTCTGTGAGAGAGAAGGAGGACAGCACTTAGTTTGCGGATAAAGTAATCCTCGTGCTTTTCGATCCTGCCGTCGGCAAGAATGATACGCCAGGCAGCCTCCATGATATGGACCTTTTCCTCTTTTGAGGAGTTTTCGTTTATCTCCCGGCCAAAGCAGAAGAATTCAACGGACTCCTTGCGTTCCTCTCTTGCCAGAGCAACAAGTTCCTCAGCAATTTCAGAGGAGATCCGGAACCGGGACTTCATGGTTTCAAGGACATATTCAAGTTCCTTTTCAGTGCAGATGCTGTCGGCATTTGCCGCCTCAAGGAGCAAAACACATGCGGCAATGCGGGTCTTCAGACAATTGTCCTGTTCATCCGGCGGAGCAGCCTCTCTCCTGCTGCCGCCTACAATATTCCTTATTAAATCAAGCATTATCGTGTCTCCCTCAAGAATTTGATGCCTCTATTATTGCCCATTTTGCCGGAGGAGTTCAATAAGAGGGGAGTTTCATTTAAACCCTACTGAAATGACTTGCCACCTGCCGAGAGTTCCTCTAATGACGGCCGGTCAATAAGCCTGATCTTCCTTCCCCTGACCTCGATCAGTCCCCGGCTGCTCATACGGCTGAGGATCCGTGACAGCGTTTCCGGTATAGTCCCGAGCAGGGCTGCAAGATGTCCCTTTGTTACCGGCAGGTGAACGTCGTCAGAGTCTTCGTTTTTTTCGCTCAGATAAAGGAGGTAAGCAGATAGCCTTGCCGGGACTTCCTTCAGGGATAACTCCTCGATCAATCGGATCAGGTAACGGAGCCGCCGTGAAAAGTCGGCAAGGAGTTTCATGGAGAGATTGGGGTCTCGTTTCAGCAGCTCAAGGAACTGATCTCTGGGAAAGAACAAAACCCTGCTTTTCTCCACTGTTTCAGCATTTGCAGGGAAATTGGTGCCTGAAAACATCGGTACCTCCCCAAAGGGCTGCCCCGAAGTCGTAAGATGAAGGATCTGCTCTTTACCGTCGGCTGAGATTTTGAATATCTTCACCAGCCCCGATATTACAACATAAAATCCCGTGGCAGCCTCTCCCTCTGAAAATATAATCTTTCCCTTTCTGTAGGAGTGCTCCACCGCAATGTCTGCTACTTCTTCAATCTGCTCCACGGGCAATTCCCGAAACATGGGGATGCCTGAAATAATCCTCTGTAGGTCCATCAGCCCTCCATCAATAAAAAAGCATATCAGCCATATTTGAAAATAAAGCTTTTAGTTGATCTAAGTCAAGGACAAACCTGGACAGTAACGTTAGAATAAGAGCGAAAAGTGCATGGAAGGCTATCGGCCATACCATAAAATCACTACAAGGAGGTTTCATATGTTTTGTAATCAGTGTGAACAGGTTGGTAAAGGCGGGGCCTGCAGCGTTTCGGGTACCTGCGGAAAAAAGCCGGAGGTGGCTGCGCTCCAGGATCTCCTCATCCGTACCCTTAAGGGTTTGTCTTACTATGCATCTGAGGGGAGAAAGCTGGGGATTACAGACAGGGATGTGAATGTCTTTACGGTGGAAGCCCTGTTTTCCACCCTTACAAATGTTAACTTCAGCGCCGAGAAGCTCGGAGAGCTGATCTATAGGTCCGTTCAACTCAGGGACGGTATGAGGGAGAAGGTTGAGGCCAAGGCAGGCCGCCCCCTGGGTAATCCTCCGGAACCGGCAGTTTTCAGGCCTTCAGAGACCCTCCAGGGGTTGATTAAAGAGGGTGAAGCCCTTGAGCAGGCAAGGAGAGCCCCGGATGTCGAAGCAGATGTCCAGTCACTCCAGGACATCCTTCTCTATGGTATGAAGGGGATAGCTGCATATGCAGATCACGCCCAGATCCTTGGACAGGAGGATGATGCGGTCTATGCATTCATCCATGAAAGCCTTGCTGCCATGAACAGAAGCGATATTCCCCTCGATGACTGGCTTCAGATGGTTCTGAAAGCGGGAGAGGTTAACCTCAGGGTAATGGAACTTCTTGACCTGGCAAACACAGGGAGCTACGGACATCCCGTACCGACGAGGGTTCCCCTTGGAGCAAAAAAGGGCAAGGCGATACTCGTCTCAGGACATGATCTCAAGGACCTTGAGGTGATTCTCAAGCAGTCCGAGGGCAAAGGAATATATGTGTACACCCACGGTGAGATGCTTCCCTGTCACGGTTACCCCGGGCTGAAAAAGTACGGACATTTTTACGGACATTACGGCACTGCGTGGCAGAACCAGCAGAAGGAGTTTGCCGAGTTCCCCGGAGCAATCGTAATGACCACCAACTGCATACAGAAGCCCCTTAACTCCTATGAGGGGAATCTCTTTACAAGCGGAGTAGTGAGCTGGCCCGGCATTCCTCATATATCCAACGGGGATTTCAGTCCCGTGGTTGAGAAGGCCCTTGAAATGCCCGGCTTCACCGAAGACAGCGGGGACAGGCATGTCACAACAGGGTTTGCAAGGAATGCCGTGATGTCCGTGGCTGACAAGGTCGTGGAGGCGGTCAAGAACAGGGAGATCAGTCACTTCTTCCTGGTAGGCGGCTGTGACGGGTCAAAGCCGGGGAGAAGCTACTACACCGAGTTTGTGGAACGCGTGCCCGATGACTGTGTGGTATTGACGCTTGCATGTGGAAAGTTCCGCTTCTTTGATATGGATCTCGGAGACATTAACGGGATTCCCAGGCTCCTCGACGTCGGTCAGTGTAACGACGCATACTCCGCCATACAGATAGCACTTGCCCTTTCAAAGGCATTCAATGTGGAAGTGAATGAACTGCCTCTTTCGATGGTGCTCTCCTGGTATGAACAGAAGGCGGTAGCTATACTTCTAACACTCTTTCACCTCGGTATAAAGGATATCAGGCTTGGTCCGACACTCCCCGCCTTTATCACGCCCAATGTATTGAAGATCCTTGTGGATACATTCGGCATCAAGCCGATTACGACACCCTGTGAGGACCTCAAGGCAATACTCGGTGCAACAGTGCAGAGGTGTGAGCGGGCAGCATAATGAAAGCCCTCCTCCTGCAGGGAGGTATCATCTCGTAGAAACTCCTTCGGGAGCAGGGACTCAATGCCCCGGGGCATTGAGTCCCTGCTCCCATAAAAAACTCCATTATTCATGTTATAATCCTCCATGCCTTTCACCGCAGACCTGCACATCCATTCGAGGTATTCCCGGGCGACCAGCAGGGAGATGTCTCCCGAGAAGATATGGAAGTGGGCTCAGTACAAGGGCATCACCGTTATAGGGACAGGTGACTTTACACACCCGGAGTGGCTCGATGAACTCAGGGAGAAGCTTCAGCCCGAAGGTAACGGTTTGTACACCCTCCGGAGTGCCTTTAAGAGTGATGATGAGATACCTCAGGCATGCATGGGTGAGGTGTTTTTTCTTCTCTCCGCCGAGATAAGCTGTATTTACAAAAAGGGGGATAAGACCAGGAAGATACACTCGATTGTTTTTGTCCCCGACATCAGCGTTGCAGCAAGGATAAACGCCGCCTTGTCCAGGATCGGAAACCTGACCGCCGACGGGCGGCCCATACTGGGTCTCGACGCAAAGGAACTCCTTAAGACGGTTATGGATGCATCCCCCGATGTCGTGCTTGTGCCCGCCCATGCCTGGACCCCCCATTTTTCAGTCTTTGGAGCGGTATCCGGCTTTGACTCCCTTGAGGAGTGCTTTGAGGAACTGACCCCACATATCCATGCCGTAGAGACGGGGCTTTCCTCCGATCCCCCAATGAACTGGAGGATCTCCGGCCTTGACGGCAAAACACTGATTTCCAACTCCGATGCCCACTCACCGGTCAAGATCGGACGGGAGGCCAATATCCTTGATACGGAAGTCTCTTATGCATCCATAATGGAGGCTTTCAAGACAGGGCGGGGGTTTTCGGGAACCATAGAGTTTTTTCCTGAGGAGGGGAAGTATCATTATGACGGACACAGGGCTTGTGGGGTTATCTGCTCCCCAAAGGAGACGATAAGGCATGATTACCTCTGTCCCGTATGCGGGAAGGGGGTTACAGTGGGTGTAATGCACCGGGTTGAACTGCTTGCAGACAGGGAAGAGGGCTTCAGGCCGTCCGACGCCCGGGGCTTCCATTCCATTATCCCCCTCCATGAGGTGCTTGCCGAGACATTGGAGGTCGGGGCAAACAGCAAAAGGGTGAGAGCTGCATATATGGCCCTCTTAAAGAGGTTCGGCAGTGAATTCAACATACTTATGGATGTCTCCCTTGATGATATCGAACGCGGGGGATCTCCTCTCCTGAGGGAGGCCATTGCAAGGATGCGTTCAGGTGATATCAGTATTGTACCGGGCTATGACGGTGAGTTCGGCAGGATAAAGATCTTTGAGAAGGCGGAGAGGAAGGAGATCAAGGGCCAGACAGCGCTGTTCTGAAGCACCCGCCAACCGGTTTAATTGAGTTCCCCCCCCCTTGCCGGATATGTCTGTTCCTTATCCCCTGATTCGGGTAGTTGATTTTATTTGCAGATGGATACATTCAGGAACCTTAACGAAGCACAGCGCAAGGCGGTCTTAACCGCAGAGGGCCCTCTGCTTGTTGTTGCCGGGCCCGGGACGGGAAAGACAATGACCATTGTCCGCAGGATCGAGCACCTGATTGATGAGGGTATAAGGCCTGAAAACATACTGGCCGTAACATTCACAAACCGTGCTGCAAGGGAGATGAGAGAGAGGCTGGAGGCTCCGCCGGGCAGGCGTGAGAGGAGACCCTTTATCGGCACGGTTCATTCCCTGGGCTTGAGAATTCTCAGTGAAGCCCTTACGTTTCCATTTGTCGTATACAACAGGGAAGACCAGAGGGAACTTCTCCGGAGAATACTGAAGGGTGGATCCGGGAGGGGCAGAACCCCCGTGGACAGGGTAGCGGAGAGTATCTCGAGGATCAAGAATCTCATTGAGACCCCCGGGGATGAGTTGAGAATGATTTATGAGAGATACAACACCGCTCTCAGTGAAAACTCCGCCCTCGATTTTGAAGACCTTATCCTCAAACCCCTTGACCTGCTTCGGGACGGTGATACCCTTGAGCGGTTCAGGGAGGAGTTCAAGTATATTCTTGTGGATGAATATCAGGACATAAACCCGGCACAGCGTCAATTCTTCAGACTCCTGTCCGGCAGTGACGGGAATATATGTGCCGTAGGTGACCCCGATCAGGCAATTTACGGCTTCAGGGGGGCGGATGTTGTTAACTTCCTGCGCTTTGAGGATGATTTCAGGGGCGTCAGGAGAATCACCCTCACCGAAAATTACCGCTCAACTGCAACGGTGCTGAATGCCTCCGGCAGTATGATCAGGAATAACATCCGGAGGCTGGAGAAAGAGGTCGTTTCCGTCAGGGAGGATGGTGTGCCTATTACCGTTATCTCCGTCCCTGATGAAAAGTCGGAAGGGGAGATTATAGTGGGGGAGATAGAACGGAGAATAGGTGGCACGAGTCACTATAAGTTGATCCGTTCCGGGGTCCGGGAGGCCCCTTCCGGCGATGCTTACGGCTTTTCCGATTTTGCCGTGATCTTCAGGACAAATGCACAGGCAGGGGCCATCGAAGGGGTCTTTATGGATTCAGGAATTCCCTGCCAGGTGGTGGGCGGGACAGATCCAGTTGGAAGCAGGGGGTTGAACTGTATGCTTTCATGGCTCAGGGTAATAATGTGTCCATGGGATGACCTTGCCCTGTACCGGGTTGCTGCTATGCCTCCATCCGGTGTGAACAGGGGGGTATTAAGGGAGGCAGGGGCCTATGCAAGGGATAAAGGGGTTAGCCTTTACGAGGCCATGAGGGAAGGTCCGGTGGAGGGGAGTGAGTTTGTTTCAATGATAGACAGGCTTCATGGGCTTAAGGATACCCTGCCTATCGATGAACTCCTCAGGGAGATACCTGATGCCGGGGGTCTGAAGAAGGATCGCGGTGAAAAGGCGGGGGGCTTTTTATGCTTTCTCAATGACCTCGCTGCGGAATACGGGGAGTTAAAGCCACCTTCAGGGATAAGGCGGTTCATGGACGAACTCAGCATCATGACTCCGGCAGACGGTTTTGACCCAAGGGCCGAAGCAGTGACATTGATGACCATGCATATGGCAAAGGGGCTCGAGTTCAGGGTCGTATTCATTGCGGGTGTTGAAGGGGGCCTCGTTCCCTACACGTTTAAAGAGGTTGATATGGAAGAAGAGAGGAGACTCTTTTATGTGGCGATGACAAGGGCAAAGGACGAGTTGTTTATCCTCCACGCCAGGGAGAGGTTTTTATACGGGCAGAGGCTTATCCAGGGGCCTTCGCCGTTTCTCAGGGAGATCCCCCAAGGGTTTACAAAAGAGCGGATAATCCCCGACAGGGTAAAGCGGCGGAAAGAAAAAGATAAACAGGGAGGGCTGTTTTGATTCTTTCCTGTTTGTCGAACACAAACCCTGCATTGGAGCATGCCGTCATAATCAGTTCAGCCTCATGAAGAAAAGGCCAGAGCTAACTCCTGTATAGTCTCAGGAGGGATCTCCTTCCTTGAGACCTCGGAGATTTTTTTGATAATATCACGTATTTCAGCATAGTCATCGTCCCGGAGTGTAATATTGCAATACCTGTCGAGAATAAATGCTATACCGCCCTTGCCGGACTGACTGTTGATCCGTATCAGGTGTTCATCGGAGCGGCCTATATCTGAAGGATCTATCAACATATAGGGTACATCCCAGGAATCACTTTTGCCTCCGGACGGCGTCTTGAGGGCCTTTCTTATCGCATCCTGGTGGGCCCCCGCAAAGTTAGCAAATACGAGTTCTCCTGCATAGGGGTGCCGTTCATAAACACTGGCTCCGCTGCAGCGTTCAAAGACCCCCTTTATCCTGTTGAGGTTGCTCAGATCGAGGCAGGGATCCACTCCCTGAGAAAAGAGGTTCAGCGAAAGGGTGACGAGATCGGCATTGCCGGCCCTTTCTCCCATCCCGAAGAGCGTGCCCTCAACGCGGTCGGCACCTGCAAGGAGTGCCAGTTCAGTTGCCGCCACTGCAGTGCCCCGGTCATTATGTGTATGAACGCCTATTATGACCCTGTCCCGGTGCTTTATGTTTCTGCTGAACCACTCGATCAGGTCGGCATAGACATTCGGCATTGATACCTCTACTGTGGCAGGCAGATTCAGGATTACTTTTGTATCGACAGTCGGCTCCAGTACATCAAGGACGGATTCACAGATTTCAAGGGCAAAGTCAGGTTCGGTTGAAGAAAAGCTCTCAGGACAGAAAAGGTGCCTGATACCGGTATCCTGCAGTCTTTCCGTCTCCAGTCTTATTAATTCAGCCCCTTTGACCGCCATTTCTATGATCTCTTTTCTGTTCTTGGAGAGGACGAACTCTCTCTGTGCAGGTGATGTCGGTGTGTAAAAATTGATAATAGCCCTTTTTGCCCCTTCCAGGGCATTAAATGTCCTTCTGATCAGGTCGGGCCTTGTCTGTGTGATAACCTGAATAGTCATATCATCGGGGATAAGATCCTCCTCAATGAGGTTGCGCACAAAGTTATACTCCGTCGCTGACGACGAGGGATAACCCACTTCTATTTCCTTAAAGCCTATCTCGCAGAGGAGCCTGAATAATCCGGTTTTTTCATCAACCCCCATGGGAGCAGGTAGCGCCTGGTTGCCGTCTCTGAGGTCAACGCTGCACCATACCGGGGCGGAACTGATTCTGTTATCGGGCCACTTTCTGTCCGGCAGATTGAGTTTGATTGACGATCCGTATTTTCGTGTTTTCTTTGTCATAGGTGACTTACCTTTCAATACAAATAGTGCAGTGGTCATCTTTCCTGATATTCACCTTTCTGAAATCCATACCGAATGTATTAAACAGAAGCATTTGAGAGATTAAGGGTTTCCCGTATCCGGTCAATAACTTGATGCCCTCTATTGCCATAAGGCACCCGAGGGTTCCTGAAACCGCTCCAAGAACAGGGAACCCGAGTTCCTCCCACCCGGGATCATCATTCGGAAACAGGCAGTTAAGACATGGTGTCCTTTGGGGGACCACGTTAAAGAGGTACCCCTCCATTCCGTTCATTGCCGCCTCTGTCATGGGGATATTTTTTTTGACACATTCGCTGTTGAGAATCCTCCGTTCTGAAAAGTTTGGTCTTGTGGAAAGGGCGATGTCCACACCGCCGAGAAGACGTGAGATGTTATCATCACTGATCCGTTCATCATGTATCTCTATATCGATATCGGGATTTATCCCTTCAATTGTTTTTTTTGCCTGTACGACACGGCTTTTCCCAATCCAGGCGTTTTCCATCAGTATTTGTCTGTTCATGTTGGAGGGTGTCAGGTTTCCTGAATGGACCAATACAAGTCTTCCAATGCCGGCTGTCGCAAGATACAGGGCGGCTGTGCCGCCAAGCCCGCCTATACCCGCTACCAGGGCGGTTGCCCCTTTAAGGCGCTCCTGATGTTCAAGGCTGAAGCCATCCAGCATTAACTGACGCCTGTATCTTTCCTTATCTCTCTCTGTCAGTGCGGTCATAAGCATTCCTCCTTTCAAGCTGACAGGAAAACTACTGTCGTGTCAATCTTGTAATGCCGGCGTGTTTGAATTGTCATTCCCGCTACGTCGGGAATCATACTCCTCTTAGATTCCCGACAAGCCGGAATGACGGAATAACGACAACTGTTCGACTTTATACACAGACTCTAAATAGCAATTGATATGCCAAAGAGTTAACTCTTTGTTTTTTTGTAAAAAAGATCGGAGAAGAGGTTCAAGTATACAGACAATAGTGTTTTACGGCTTACAAAAGTGTGCTTTGCAACAACCCCTAAAACCCATTGACAGCTCAACTATAATTCTATGTGAACATGGCATTTCCTTGTGCAGGCCTTTGCACAGGCCTCGCAACCGATACAGTTCTCCCGGTTGACGATACTCATAACCTTGTTGCCCATATCATCACCAAACTCATCCTCTTCCTCCTCGAAGGGCTTCTCAATGAGTTCAAGAACCTCTCTTCCACAGACCTTATAGCAACGTCCACAGCCAAGACACTTCTCTATGTCGATTGATTCAATAAACCGGGGAGCCCATGGCTTCCCGGCACGTGTATAAGATACGATCTTATTCATAGTTTCCCCTTTCATGTTGATAGATTAAGGCCACAGACCTTCACGAACGGCTAATCAATGTACTGAATATAAAATCCAGGTGAGGGGCCGAATGCCCTGCCTCACAACTGTTTTGATACAATCCGTACTGATATCGTTTCATGTTCACCCCTGTCCGGCAATCATGCTATTGCCTCTCCGTCTTTCTCACCGGTTCTGATCCTGGTCGCCCCTTCCAGTGGGGAAATAAATATCTTTCCATCTCCATGTTTGCCGGTCTTGTTTACCTTAATGATCTCCTTTACTATCTTGGTGACCACATCATCGGGTACCACTATGGTAAGGAGCTTCTTGGGTACATAGAGGGCGACCTTCGGGAGTGTGTGATCCAGGGCATATGTAGAGGGTGTCGGTGTCAGTTTGACGCCCGCACAAAAACTCTCGGGCATCTCCGAATCCATCTCGGCGCACATATCGCCCTTCTGTCTGCCCCTTCCGTCAACACTCTGAATAGAGAGGGAAGGGTAGCCGAGTTCGTCGAGCACCATCTTAGTCTCAGGCACCTTGTATCTGCGTATTATTGCCGTAATCTCTTTCATCTGTCAGACCTCCTTAAGTTAGATTATAGTCCTGTTTCACCTGTCCTTACAGTGTAAGCGGACTCGACGGGGCTCACAAAGATCTTGCCGTCGCCGATAAATCCGGTCTTTGCCTTATCCTGTATTATCCGGACCACCTTGTCGATGTCCTGATCATCCACAACCATCATTATGAGAGTCTTGGGCAACTCATCGTAGTAGATCGGACCGACCCGGAGCCCTTTCTGTTTACCCCTTCCAAACACAGGCATCTTTGTCAGTGAAGGAAATCCTGCACCTTCAAGGGCAAGGACTACCTCCTGTTCTTTTTCCGGCCTTATAAAAGCCCTGATCATCTTCATCGTTTTCTTCCTCCTTTACATGATTTTGTAAACCCGCCGGTTTTGTTTATTCCTCCATCGCTCTTCTAAGCCACGGAGTGGGTGACTGTCTGAATGTTTCAAGCAATTTTGTGAGGGCATCTTCGATAGAGACCACCTCTTTTACCTTTACAGGCATTATCCCCTTTCGGGAAAGCCTGGCTGCCGAGGGGCCGCCAATATCGGTAATATAGATAATCTTGCAGTCAGCGAGCTTGTCTACCTTCCGTTGTACCCTGTCTTCATGAATATCCTTTATCTCTCTTGTCTCTTCTATGGCAGTATCTCTGCCCTCTGCGAACTTTCTTAATTCTGCAAATTGATAGCCGTCCTTCATAACATCGTAAATGGCAAACATTCCGCATCTGCCGAAGTGCTCATCCACATTCTTGCCGTCTGTTGTGGCAAAGGCTACTTTCATCACTCCACCTCCTTCAGTTATTTAGAGGCCGTGTATAAATTATCATTAGTCATTCCGGCTTGTCCGGAATCGTTCTTTGAGAAGGATTCCCGACTCCCGAAAGCGTTCGGGATTGCGGGAATGACAAATAACTGCAGTTTATACACAGGCCCTATTTAGTATGCCGACTTACTCTTTCCACGGGAGTCACGGAATTCTGCACTCGCCTGCGTCCCTGGAAGTCTTAAAGCAGCGAGTTTGCCATCTCGTTAATCATCATAAGCGTTCCCCTATACCCAATGGTAACCCTTGAATTGTTTCCCAGGACCTTATACACAGGAAATCCCATCTGATACAGCGGCACACCGAGCCTCTTTGCCGTATCCTCCGCATGAGAGTTTGAAATCAAAAGGTCGAATTCCCCGTCTATCGAAAAGAAGTCGCCGACAAGGACATCCTTAGCATAAATTCCGTCGATAGATGCAGCCCGGGACGGAACGACCGAAAGATCAACCTCAGCTCCCATCTCGCCAAGCACCCTTGAAAGTTGCACCGAAAGGTCTGGCTCCAGGGCCGTACAGACCCCCTTGCCGCCGAAGTAGAAATGTGCATCCCTCATTCCATCAATCAAAACCCTTCTCTGTCTTTCATATCTCCGAGGCATCCGCCTGCCGCTTATTGCAGAAAGGGTTTCCATGAATGCATCCATATCCCGAAGGCCGGAAACACTCTCAAATATCCTGTATTCAATGCCGAAGCGTTCTTTCAAAACCATTGCCGGTCCTTCCATGCTCAGGCCTATCGCTATGGTAAGCCCGGAATCGCCCATTGTCTCTATCTCACCGGTCTTTGTACCACCGGAGGCAATTGCTGAGAACCCCTGTCTGCTTCCGTCAAGTGCGGAAAGATCAGGCAGGATAACCGGTTTGAGGCCAAAGGATTCAATCATTTCACGCAGATCTGTAAAGTCAGCAGGACTCAGGTGTGAACCAACAAGGACATTTATTTTACAGTCCCTGCTCAAGAGTCCGGAATCAAGAGAGCCTGTACTGTCTTCTACTCCCGACTTCCGGCTTCTGACTTCTGACTCCTGACTTCTGACTCCTGATTCCTGATTCCTTGCCACCGCCTCTATAACCGCCTCTACGGCCTTTGCATATCCCGTCTCTAACCCCCCTTCATAATCCGGGGTAGAGACATTGATAATCCTGACTCCTGAACCCTGAACCCTGAATTCCTTGACTGCACCCGCTACATCATCGCCCTTGATCTCTGAAAGCCCTGAAGTAAGGACACCTCTCAGGTCCGGTTGCTGTTTTTCAATAACCCCCTGCACAACCTTGGTCAGGGTTTCATCGCTACCCATCACAACATCCTCGGTAAAGAGTTTTGTGCTCATCAGTGCAATGGGCTCTCTGAAATGTTTTGTTATAAGCACCTTTGCAAGGAAATTGCAGCCCTGCGCCCCGTGAATGACGGGAAGCGCCCTGTCTATCCCCTGCAGGGCGATTGCAGCCCCTATGGACTGGGAGTGTTTCAATGGGTTTATCATCACATCCCTGTCGGTTTTAGTCTTCAAGGGATCAGAAACAGTTTGCCTGCTGATTCCTGACCCACAAATCTCATTCCCATTGAAAAACCTGATGCTGATGCTTATCTGCTCTGCAAGGTTTATAAGCCCGTCATATCCGGCATAGGCGGTGTGTCTCTCCTGATTCACATCCACAAAAGGGAACCCTTCTTTCATCGCAAGATAGAGGTTCCGGCCACCTGCAACAAGGATATCCGCCCCCCTGTCCTTCATAAGCTTCCTCAGGTTTGCCGGCGTAACATCCTCAACAAGAGGGGCATCCGCGCCAAGTATGGCCTTCATCTTCTCCTCATCCTCAAAAGTGCTCTTCTTGGTACCCACTGCAACTATCTCTATTCCGAGATCAAGGAGGGCAGAAATAAGGGACCAGCTCTTGACCCCACCGGTATACAGCACCGCCCTCTTACCCCGGAGATGAGTGTATTTTTTCAGTTTTTCATCAAGCCTCGTCTCTTCCCTTTCAATCACTTCATCGATCTTCTGTCCCATGTAAAAATCACCCCAACCGTTTAAACGACTTGAACGGTTGAAACCTCTGGAACGGTTGGAACCATTTGAGCTATTTGAACGGCTGAAAAGTTTTCCAACCCCTCTTAACGCCTTTGCCATTTCGGTCTTTCCAAAAAAGGAGACCTCAACATAAGGTATCCCGTACTTCCTCTCCATCTCCTTGGCAACATTCACGAGAGCCCGGCTGCAGACCACCACGTTCAGATCAGCCCTGTGGGCATATGTTATCTCTTGAAATGTTGCATCCCCTGTAATCCTCGACATGACCTTTATGCCCGCCTCTTTAAGCACAGGCTCGACAAGCCACAGGTCTCCTGCAATGTTATACTCGCCGATAAGGTTTATAGACAACCCTTCTCCCGGGTAATCAGGGGGAAGCTCGCCCGTACCTATTACATAATCAAGCAAGACCTCTCCGGCTATCCTGTTTCCGAGGTTTTTAGGGCCGACGAAACCGGGCGCATTAACGGGTATCACCTTTATGCCGCAAAGCTCCTCTGCCTTCCTGCAGACGGCATCCAGGTCCTCTCCGATAAGGCCGCTCACACATGTGGAGTAGACAAAGATTGCCTTGGGGTGTACGGACTTGCACGCCTGGACAATGGCATTGAGGAGCTTGGATTCAGAGCCGTAGACAATATCTATCTCATCGATGTCGGTTGTAAAGCCCATTTTGTAAAGCTCACCTTTTGATGATAACGTGCC
>BDTA01000078.1 GCA_002897935.1 bacterium BMS3Abin08 | reverse complement strand
CGGGCGCCTTTTCAAAGTTTGTTGACCTCGTGGCTGAACATGACAGGTTTTTTATTAAGACAAAGGACAGAGAGATTTTTGCAAGGAATATAAGTTCATTCGCCTAAGTGTAGATAGTAAAATAGAATTGACCCCTTATCGTCATTTAAAATTGACCCCCTAAAATACTATAATCTCCTTCCAAAAAGGAAGGAGGTAGAAAAAAGGGGTGATAAGCATGTATAAATGGCAACAGGTAAAGTCATTAAGGGCGAAAGGGGTAAGCATCAAGAAGATAGCAAGGCAACTGAAGCTATCCAGGAACACCGTCAGGAAGTACTTAAGGAGTCCAGGGCCTCCTCGATTCAAGGCCCGCAAGTACGAGAAGATGCTTGATAAATACGAAGATATGATAAAAGAGATGCTTGAGGGCAAGTACATAGGTACGAGGATATACTCTGAACTCATAGGGCTGGGATACAGGGGCTCGCTTTGCAGTGTACATCGTTATATTCGACAGGTAAGGAGGCAAGAGGAGATAAACAAGAAGATAACCACGAGGGTAGAGACCGCCCCTGGGAAACAGATGCAATATGACTGGAAGGAGTGGGATCTTATTGTAGATGGCAAGGCAGTGAAGATATATCTTCACGAGGTGGTATTAGGCTTCAGCAGGAAGAAGCACTATAGCTATTCACTGGGTATAACCACAGGGGATGTAGTAAGGGCAATAGCAGGAGCGATTGAATATTTTGGGGGACTGACCGAGGAGCTGGTAATAGACAATCCCAAGCAGATGGTAATAACCCATAGGAAGGATGGGGTAGTGAGGTACAACGATGAGTTTTTGAGATTTTGTGGATTGTACGGGATAGAGCCCAGGGCATGTCGTAATTACAGGGCAAGGACTAAAGGCAAGGCTGAGAGGCCTTTTTACTACATTCAGGAGCATCTATTAAGGGGAATCAAGGTAAAGGAACTATCGGAGTTTGAGGGCTTATTGAGAGAGTTTACCGAGAGGTACAATTCAAGGCCTCACAGCACGCTGAAGGAGCCTCCGGATGAGAGTGTTCCGAAGCCGAGCAAGAGCATGGGAATACAGTATCGAAGTGCATACTGTTAAACCCATCTTCGACAGTTGCAAAATAAATATTCTGCAAATTCAAGCAGTTATGACCTCACAAAACAAGCGTGGCACTATGATTCCTTGTTGATCTGAAAATGTCATCTTGCTAAGAGTCAACTGTATGCTCTTCATTTATCTTCACCCTCACAGTTGGAGGAACGGCTACCCCTACAGCCTGAAACGCTTTACCTGCATCACCCTTGAGTTCTGTCCTCAGAGTAACTTCTTTGTTCTCTGTTATTATCCTGACCTCTTTTACTTTTTCAAGATCATTAATGAGGTCTGCCCACTCTACCTGCCATCCTTTCTTGTCAAGCCGCTCCTGTAATTCCTTTATTAACAGAAGAGACAAGAAACTGCAGAACACATGACCTCGTATCGTCTCATCACACTTATGATATATGGGACGGGTTGAGAGTATTGATTTCATCGACCGGAATATCTGTTCTACCATCCATAACTGCTTGTACTGTAACGCTACATCCTCGGCTGTTAACCCCGTGTTTGTAGTCAATACCCATTTGCCATCGTATCGTGATTCTTCCTTTATCTTGTCTTTATCAATCCTGAACGTCTCCCCTGCCGACTTCAGATATCTCCGGTATCCCTTATTGCCGACTATGCTCTTCTGACCCTGTTTTAACTTATCCTTCAGAGAGGCTATTATATTCTCTCTGTCAGCAGCGTCCTTCTTTGCCTGATCCTCATTGTAACAGACAATATATCTCTTACCTCTTACCATGACTTCTTTAACCTTCAGCGGTGACGGCGACTTGCTGTGCGTCCCCTTTGCATACACCTCTTTGTATCGGCCGGCTCGACCCGGTACTTCTTCTTTTACCTCCTTCTGCCTCCGCATCCTTGCCCCAAGTATATACTCTATCCCTTTGTCTTCCAAATCCCTGATCGTCTCCCTGCTTATCATTTCTCAGATGTTGACATCTAAAGCTATATTTGACTGGGAAGCCTCCAAAAAGCTATTGCTCGAAACCCTCTGAGGCAATTCGAAGACTTGACATCAGCCATAAAATATGATAAGGTTTATTTGGTTAGAGGCTGTGTATAAACTACAGTTACTTGTCATTCCCGCAATCCCGAACGTATTCGGGAGCCGGGAATATTTTTTAAAGAACGATTCCGGACAAGCCGGAATCCAGTCTTTTCAATAAGTTCCGGATGCCCGATTACAGACTTCGGGCATAACGGCGGGCACTATTTTTAAACCGAACCTCCCGCTAATTCTGCTATAATAAAAATGTAGGGTTCTTGTAACCGACAAAAATCATAACAGGTCTTCAGCATGATAGATATAACCACCATAATCGAAGCATTATATTATATCCTCAGGAAACTTGGGAAAACTGATAAAATCAAACTTGTCAAGCTTATATATCTTGCCGATAAATATCACCTCATCCGTTATGGAAGAACAATAACCAATGATGATTACTATGCAATGGAACACGGCCCTGTTGGAACAACAGTCAAAGATGTCCTGAGCCTTGACTCGTTTAACATTTCGAAGAGCGGGTATAAATATGCTTCCGGATTGATAGAGATAATTGATGATAATAGTTTCAGGGCAAATCCTGATGCGAGAGTCTCATTTGACATGCTTTCGGAAAGCGACAAAGAAGCTCTCGATTTTGTTGTGGAAAAGTTTGGAAAAATGGGACCATGGAAGTTGCGGGATTACACTCACAAGTATCCCGAATGGTATCAATATGAGGATTTATTTACAAATAAATTAACAAAAAGAGAGCGCATTGATACGAAGGAACTTTTATCGACAATAAAAGATGATCCATTAAAAATGCCCTCCAAGCAACATATTAAGGAGTCTAAAAAAATTCTCTCCGGCAATTTTGACTGATTGTGGATTTCCCCCCTGCCTATACCGCAAACACATTAAAAGGCTTTTGTGTATGTTACTTCAAGAATACCGACCATGACCCCGAGTCCCCGCCCCACTATCATATTACAGTTCCCATAAGTGATGATTCGTATTTGTTGTTATGTGTTATCACATCTCAGATGGAAAGCAGGATTAAATATTATCAGAGAACAAATAAACGCGCGGTGCCGTGTCTGGTAAGTGTAGACAAAAACGACCTGCATTTTTTGAAAAAAGAAAGCATTATTGAATGCAACCAGCCCAATTTGGTGCGTAAAAAAGATTTTGGTAGAATAGTTGATCCCGATCAGAAATGCAAGGTGATAATGCGTGATATCCCTTCAGATATCAAAGAGAAAATCATTAAGGCGATAAATGACAGTCCTATTGTGAAACCATTTATCAAGAAGCTTTTAAGAAAATCATCATGAAAGTTCCGGATTTCAATTATCACGTGTATGATGTGATGTCGTTCTATCAGAAGCAGAGATCGATAAATATATTTTGCCATGAAAAGATAATTCACTCAACATCATAGTCCCATATTTGCTATAATCATTACAGTTAAAAGGCGTTGGTTTTACAATAAGCATGGACGGTAAATCATTAGATATCAAACAGGACAAGCTGGAGAAAGAGGGTTTAGAGACGGTTATTTTATAACCCGGTAATGAAATGGATAAACTTTCAGACGAAACTCTGGATGTACCCTCTACTCGTGATTCCATCAATTAAAGCATGTAAAAGAGATTTTTTGTCAAACTGTAAATGGACAGAAATTCTGCAATAAAACTTATCAAGGATACCTTTCAGAAACCCTTTATTACAAAAAACCAGCTTTATTTATCTTGCATCCTGTATCCTGTTAAGAATATACTATTTTAAAGAAAATGGGGGTGATTGACAAATAATCCCGCAAGAAGAAGGGGATATCGAAGCCTAACCTCACAAGTATTCTGATATAGGGCTTATCATGGGCTCTGTAAGCACATAAATGTCGGTAAACAGGTAAAAAAGGAGAAGAGGTATTGACTACATCCTATGCCAAGAATATTTGACAACATTGACCACTCGTTACTCCCTGCCTTAAAAGAAACTCTTCAACTCTCTGACCACGCTGATTTTTGTGTTGGTTACTTTAACCTACGCGGCTGGAAAGATATCGATTCACATATAGAACAATGGTCCGGTGGGAAGGACAATCGCTGCCGTCTACTTGTGGGTATGCAGCGTCTTCCAGAGGAAGAACTGAAAGAAGCGCTGAGTCTTATAAAAAACAACAGTTTACTTGACAATCAAACGGCCCTTCGTATTAAAAAGAAATTAGCTGAAGAATTCAGGGATCAATTAACGATAGGCATTCCAACGAATGATGATGAAGCAGGTCTGCGGCGACTGGCCCGTCAGATAAAGGACAGGAAAGTTGCAGTTAAACTTTTTATGGGGTATCCTTTACATGCCAAGCTGTATTTACTGTTTCGCTCTGATCCGGTTAATCCAACCACCGGTTATCTCGGAAGCAGTAATCTGACCTTTTCAGGGCTTTCCAAACAGGGTGAATTAAACATAGATGTGCTTGATCATGATGCCGCGAATAAACTATCTAAATGGTTTGAAGACCGCTGGAATGACAGATGGTGCATTGACATATCAAATGAATTAGCCGGCATTATTGAAGAAAGCTGGGCCCGGGAAGCCCTGATTCCTCCTTATTACATTTATGTAAAAATGGCATATCATCTCGCTGAAGAAGCGCGCAGCGGACTCCTGGAATTCCGCATTCCGCGCGATTTCGGAAATAAACTTTTCGATTATCAGACCGCAGCAGTCAAAATAGCGGCTCATCATCTCAATAAACGCGGTGGAGTAATCATCGGAGATGTCGTAGGTCTGGGCAAGACTCTTATGGCGACTGCGCTCGCCCGTATATTTGAAGATGATTACGGCCTGGAAACACTTATCATATGTCCCAGGAACCTCGTCAGAATGTGGGAGGATTACAGTCACAGGTACCGCCTGCGTTCAAAAGTGCTTTCAAGTTCGATGGTTATCAATGAACTTCCCACTTTAAGGCGCTACAGATTGGTGATCATCGATGAAAGTCATAATCTGCGCAACCGGGAGGGAAAGCGATACCGGGCTATTCATGAATATATTCAGGAAAACGAAAGCAGATGCATCCTCCTGTCCGCCACACCTTACAATAAAAACTATGTTGACTTATCAAACCAGCTCAGGCTTTTTGTGCAGGAAGAAAAAGACATAGGAATCCGGCCTGAAAGATTGCTGCGGGACATAGGGGAAACTGAATTTATACGGCGGCATCAATGTTCTGCACGCTCGCTGGCAGCATTTGAGAAAAGCATCTATCCCGATGACTGGCGGGAGTTGATGAGACTTTTTCTGGTAAGGCGTACACGCAGTTTTATCCAGAACAACTATGCCGATACAGACCCTGAAACAGGACGGAAATATTTAACCTTTGAAGATGGAAGCCGTTCTTACTTCCCCGTGCGCAAGCCTGAGACAGTCAAATTTAATATCGAAGATGATAATCCTGACGATCAATACGCCAGGCTCTATGCCCCTGATCTTGTCGATGCCATCAATAACTTAAGTCTGCCGCGGTACGGACTTGGCAACTATATTCATGAAACACCTCATGAACCTCCGACACAGACCGAGGCCGGGGTCATACAGGATCTTTCAAGGGCCGGGAAACGTCTCATGGGTTTTTGCCGGACCAATCTTTTCAAGCGGCTTGAAAGCAGCGGAAAAGCCTTTGTCATGTCGATAGAGCGGCATATTCTCCGAAATTTCATTTATCTCCATGCAATTGAGAATGACAAACCTGTTCCGATAGGAACTCAGGACCCGGCGCTGATGGACAGCCGGTTTACAGACAGAGATGGGGACTCAAGCTTGTTTGATAATAATGATGACAATAATGGCGATGACGGGCTTAACGAGGATGAACTCAGGTCAGTAGATGATTACAGTCAATCTGCTGCTGAAATTTATAACCAATATCATAAAAAGTACAGAAAGCGTTTCAAATGGCTCAAATCTTCCCTCTTCCTCAAGGACCTTGCCGAAGACCTGAAAAGCGACATAAACGCCCTGTTTACAGCTTTAGAAAAATGCGGACAGTGGAAAGCGGAAAAGGACGCAAAACTGGATGCCCTGTATAAATTGCTGACCGGCAGGCATAAGAATGACAAAGTGATTATATTCAGCCAGTTTGCGGATACTGTGGATTATCTTGAATCAGAGTTGAAGCAAAAGGGGATCACCGGACTGGCTGCGGCTACAGGCCGCTCGGAAGACCCCACGGCTTTAGCGTGGCGGTTCAGCCCTGTGAGTAACGAAAAGAGGAACGGGATCAAAGCCGAAGATGAACTGCGTGTTCTGATTGCCACAGATGTGCTCAGTGAGGGACAGAATCTCCAGGACTGCTCAGTTGTTGTCAATTACGACCTGCCGTGGGCGATAATCCGTCTTATTCAGCGTGCCGGCCGTGTGGACAGGATAGGGCAGATGGCTGAAGACATCATATGCTACTCATTTCTTCCGGCTGACGGTGTGGAGCGAATAATAAAACTAAGGTCAAGAGTGCGCCGGAGACTCCATGAAAATGCAGAAGTCGTCGGCACTGATGAGGCCTTTTTTGAAGACGACCACGATGAACAGATCATCCTTGATCTTTATCATGAAAAGGCAGGCATCCTGGACGGAGATGCAGACGGTGAAGTTGATCTTGCTTCTTATGCCTATCAGATATGGAAAAATGCTGTTACGGCAGCTCCTGATCTGCAGAAGATAATCCCGTCCCTGCCGCCAGTCGTATATTCTACAAAGGCAATCAGTCGATATGAAAATCCCCCCTCACACCCCTTTAGTAAAGGGGGGAAGGGGGGATTGGTTGGAAAAGTCCCGGAAGGGGTTCTGGTTTATATGCGCACTGCCGACGGCAATGATGCTTTAACATGGATAGATAAAGAAGGCAACAGTGTCACAGAGTCCCAGTTTGCCATTCTAAGGGCTGCTGAATGCACTCCTGATGAACCGGCTATACCACGGCAAGACAGGCACCATGAACTTGTCCGGAAGGGCGTTGAATTAATAATGGAAGAGGAAAAGCTCATTGGCGGTCAGCTTGGCAGGCCGTCCGGGGCCCGTTTCCGTACGTTTGACAGGCTGAAACAGTTTATTCAGTCAATCGGAGATGAAAGGAATTTATTCATAACCGATGAATTCATCAGGTCTGTTGAGAAAGCAGTCAATGATATCTACCGCTATCCTCTCAGGCAGTTGGCTGTTGATACACTTAACAGGCAGTTACGCAGCGGCATATCAGATAAAAACCTTGCTCATCTGGTTGTAACACTGAGGGAGGATGGCAGGCTCTGCATAATCCATGAAGAAGAAGCGGCACATGAACCGAGGATTATCTGTTCAATGGGATTGTCAGGAGCAGGTCCGTAAAATTATGATAATATATAACCTTAAGGCGATAAAACAGCAAACAACGGAGACAGGACCATGACTGATCTGGACGAGATAATAAAAACCATAAGGCAACACAGAGACATTCTGGAAGAAAAGTACGGCATTGCCGTTGTGGGCATCTTCGGCTCCCATGTCAGGGGCGAAGAAAAGCAGGCCAGTGATATAGACCTGCTGGCAGAGATACTGAAACCTGTAAGCCTTCTGGAGCTTGTTGGCGCCGAGATATACCTGAGTGATCTGCTTGGAATAAAGGTTGATCTTGTGCCCAGGCGCAGCCTGCGGGAAGAATTGAAGGAGTCGATCCTTAAAGAGGCTGTGCCGGTATGAGCCGCAATATTACTCTATACATAAAAGATATCCTGCAAAATATGTCGGATGCAGAGGATTTTATCAGCGGCATGTCTTATGAACAGTTTACCAATGACCAGAAGACCCTGAATGCCGTGCTGCGTTCAATCGAGGTAATCGGGGAAGCTGCGAAGAATATTCCCGACAATATCCGCAACCTGTGTCAGGATATACCGGGTGTCAACTTTGGGGACCGTGTTGAACCTTTATTGCCTCAGCCTGAAGCAGGAGCCGCTCAAACCCCTCAATGTCGTTATCAAAGATCAGCCTCTTATACAGTATCTTGCCTGTGGCCGTAGCGAAGAAGGCATTATGTCTGTCCTTGGCCACATCAATTCCTACTATTAGATGCTTTTTAGAACCCCGTATCTCTTTTCTTAATTGACGGAATTCTTCCAGACTGTTACAATTTTCTTGTACCATAACGGAATCTCCTGTTTTAAGAATTTTGGTCTGTCACCTATATATTCTTAACAGGAGGTTTCGTTTTTTAATAGCTATTAAATTCTTATCACCTATACTAAACTGGGAGAGTTTGTCCTGTCCCATTTTTAGTATATAACGTTGTTACACACTATGCAAAACTATTGACGGGTAAGAAAATAAAGTTGATAAAATTGTATGATTATAGCATACTATGACAGCCAAGATTAGACGTACCAGGAGCCCCGCATACGTCCAATTGCACGAAGGGAGGAGCTTAACAATATATAAGTTATGCATAGTATGCAACAACGTCCCCAACTTGTTGACACTGAAGACAGGGTTGACTGGGAAAAGTTAAAGGCAACGCTTGGTGAGGACATTAACTTCAGTAATGAGCGGTATGTCCTGAACTGGGCAGGCAAGTCCGACGCCTTCAGGGCATTGCAGGCACGCACAACAGCCACATTGGTTCCCGACAGGGAAGAGTCGGTGAACTTCGACGATACCAATCATATCTTTATTGAAGGGGAGAATCTGGAGGTGCTGAAAGTCCTCCAGAAGTCTTATTACAACGAAATTAAACGGTAATATTCTGAAAAATGAAACAAGTCATAATTGAAAACCCTATTTTAAACTTGCCTTTTGAAGAGCCGGAACGCCACTTCAAATTTGCTGAAGAAGGGATAACTAATGAGATAATCGAAGAGCGCCGGATTAGTTCCTATTTCATCCCTATCGCTAAACCTAAAAAGAAGGGAAAGCAATTATCATTTGATACAGAGTGGACAAATGACCGGATGGAGGATTCGGGGAAATAGGCCTTTCTTGAAATACTTGATCCGTGGAGAATGCAAAGAATACATTAAGGGAGTTTGTACAAAGTCTTTAACATGCCAAAGCAGATTAAACATACAAAAGGAGTAGATTCAGTATACGGCCATATCAGGGAGATTCTTGAGACTGCGAGAAGCAGTGCTTATCGTGCTGTTAATTTTGAGATGGTTCGGGCTTACTGGAATATCGGAAGGGTTATTGTCGAGGGGGAACAGAAAGGAAAAGCACGCTCGGATTATGGGACTTATCTTCTGGATGAACTCTCAAAGCGCCTGACTGCTGAGTTCGGGAAAGGGTTTGATCGAACCAACATATCAAAAATGCGTGTTTTTTATCTTGCTTACCCAATTGTAGACGCACTGCGTCCACAATTGACCTGGACACACTATCGTCTGTTGCTGCGAGTGGAAAAGGAATCTGTCCGTAATTTTTATGTAGAAGAATGCATCGCCGGTAAATGGTCTACCCGCCAGCTTGAACGCCAGATTAATTCTTTCTACCATGACCGCCTTCTTTCAAGCCGCAAGAAAAGCCTTGTCAGGGCTGAGATAAAAAAACTCGAACCGGCCTCGGCTCCGGACGACATTATCAAAGATCCTTATGTCCTTGAATTCCTCAGGCTGAAGGAAAATAAAGACTATCTTGAATCTTCACTGGAGCAGGGACTCATGGACAAACTTCATGACTTCCTGCTTGAACTCGGCAAGGGGTTTTCGTTCGTAGCCCGCCAGAAAAGAATAACTATAGATGGGGATCACTTTTACATTGATCTTGTTTTCTATAACTACATCCTTAAGTGCTTTGTACTTATTGATCTGAAAACAGCTAAGCTTACACATCAGGACATAGGCCAAATGGACTTCTATGTACGCTATTTCGAGCAGGAAATTAAGCAGCCCGAAGATAATCCGACAATCGGATTGATTCTCTGCACCGAGAAAAATGAAACGATGGCAAAGTACACGCTTCTGAAAAACAGCAAAAACATCTTTGCTTCAAAGTACAAACTTTATCTGCCGACGGAAGAGGAGCTTAAGAAGGAACTGGAAAGAGAAAGGAAGTTGCTTGAGATTGAGAAAAAATTGGGAGATTGATGGACGGAAAATCATTAGATATTAAACAGGACAAGCTGGAGAAGCTAAAAGAGCTTTTTCCGGAAGTCTTTACAGAGGGCAAGGTTGACTGGGAGAAGCTGAAAGCAACGCTTGGTGAGGATATAAACTTCAGTAATGAGCGTTATGTCCTGAACTGGGCAGGCAAATCCGATGCCTTCAGGGCGTTACAGACACCTACAACGGCAACTTTAGTCCCCGACAGGGAAGAATAGGTTAACTTTGACGATACCAGCCACCTTTTTATTGAAGGCGAGAATCTGGAAGTCCTGAAAGTCCTCCAGAAGTCTTATTATGGCAAGATTAAGATGATCTACATTGACCCTCCCTATAATACTGGGAACGACCACTTTGTCTATCCCGACAGATTTTCGGAATCCCGGGATGAATATCTTAAGCGTATTGGTGATAAGGATGAAGAAGGGTACATGACCAGAGAAGGCCTGTTCAGGAAGAACAGCAAGGACAGCGGTCATTACCACTCCAACTGGCTTTCGATGATGTATCCAAGGTTGTTTTTGGCAAAGAATCTTCTGAAAGATGATGGAGTGATATTTGTTTCGATTGATGATAATGAGGTGCATAATCTCAGGTTATTGATG
>BDTA01000077.1 GCA_002897935.1 bacterium BMS3Abin08 | reverse complement strand
AACCGGGCTTAAAATACTCAAGGGGTTCGGGGATTTCGTAAAAAAACACGCCTGAGATTACAATACATCCCGGCGAAAGCCCCGACCTTTGGTCGGGAATGAAGGATCGAACAGTTGACGTTCTCCCGTCATTCCCCGAAAGCGTTCGGGGAGTCGTTCAAAGCGCAGAGCGGTTGTTTTTCTGTCATTCCGGCTTGTCCGGAATCGTTTTTTAAGAAGGATTCCCGACTCCCGAAAGCGTTCGGGATTCACTTGCGGGAATGACAAATAACCGTAATTTATACACGGACTCTGTTTAATCAGGTTTTCCTTACATCGGCAAGTTCCGACTTTTGGTCGGAGAGCTCGACTTCACTTCCCCTAACAACTCCTTAATGGACCTTCCCATAACGGGATGAATAAACTCAGACGCAATTTCCGACAGTGGTTCTAAAACGAACGCCCTCTCATGGAGACGGGGGTGGGGAATCCTGAGCGAACCGGTATCGACTACCATGTCGTCATAGAAGAGGATATCGAGGTCGATGACGCGGGGCCCCCACCTGTACGTCTTCTCCCTCCCCATCGTTGTTTCAATTGCCTTGAGCTTCACAAGGAGATCCTCCGGCAAAAAAGCGGTTTCCGTCTCCACGGCCATATTGATGAAGGGGGGCTGATCCTTGACGCCCCAGGGGTCGGTTTCATAAAGGGAAGACCTCTTCGTTACTCTTACACCTATCTCTTCAAGCCTCTCAAGGGCCTTCCAACAGTTTTTCTCGCGGTTGCCGAGGTTTGTTCCAATTCCTATGTATACGATAGCCATGACTTGCGGGTGAGGGAGGTTATACTGCTGCTTTGAGCCTCTCAACCGCTTCCCTGGTCCTTTCATCCGTGACGGTAAGGGCAAACCGGATATATCCCTCGCCGGGTTCACCAAAGCCGTTGCCGGGCGTGCAGAGGATACCTGCCTTTTCGAGGATATGAACGACAAAGTCCTCTGATGAATACCCGGATGGAACCTTTGTCCATAGATAGAAGGTAGCCATGGGTTTTATGACGTCGAGCCCTATCTCCTTCAGGCCCTCATAGAGGATATCCCTCCTTGCCTGATAGGTATTCCTTATTTCAGAAAGGATATCGTCACCTGTGTTCAGGGCGGTTATCGATGCCTCCTGGATGGCCTGGAACACCCCGGAGTCTATATTGGTCTTTATCTTTCCAAGCCCTGCGATAACCTCGCTGTTGCCGACGGCATAGCCTATCCTCCAGCCTGTCATGTTGTAGGTCTTGGAAAGGGAGTGGAACTCTATACCCACCTCTTTCGCTCCCTCTATCTCCATGAAACTGAGGGGCCGTTTCCCATCGTAAAAGAGTTCCGAGTAAGCTGCGTCATGACAGATTATGATGTCATGCTTCGTTGCAAACTCTATTGCCTCGTTAAAGAACTCCCTGCCGGCAAGGGCCGTAGTCGGATTGTTGGGATAGTTCAGGAACATCATCTTTGCCCTTCTGAGAATATCCGCGGGCACAGCCCCGAAATCCGGAAGGAACCCGGTTTCCTCCCTCAAAGGCATATAAAACGGTTCTCCGTCGGCGAAGAGGGCCCCTATGGCATACACCGGATAGGCGGGGCTCGGGCAGAGAAGAACATCCCCCTGATTTATGAAGGCGAGTGGAATATGCCCGATGCCCTCCTTGGAGCCGATCAGGGAAAGGACTTCTGAAGCCGGATCGAGGATAACACCGTATCTGTCCCTATACCAGCCGACAACGGCCTCACGGAAGGAGAGCATGCCCTGGTATGAGGGGTACTTGTGATATTCGGGGTTTTCAACCGCCCTCTGCATTGCCCTGACTATATGTTCAGGGGTGGGAAGATCGGGGTCGCCTATGCTGACATCAATAAGGTCGGTTCCTTTCTTTAGGGCCTCGGACTTCATTTCATCGATCCTGGCGAAGAGATAGGGGGGCAGGTTTTTTAGGCGCCTTGCAAGTTCAATCTTTATTGACATAGTGCCTCCTCGGAAAAGTTTTCATGTTTAGAGTTGCAAAGGACAAGGTACCCAAGATCCGGAAAGGGATATTATATCAAAAAGGGACTATTTTTCACCTTTTTTGTTTTTGCCGAGGCCGAACTTCTCCCACCTGTACCAGAAGGTCTTGTAGCTCATACCGAGGAGTTCGGCGGCCCTCTTTGCAACGTAATTGGTCCTCTCCATGGCCTTCCTCATGAGTTCCTTTTCAATATCCTCGAAAACAATACCGTCGTCGGGAATCTCTATGTCCAAGGAGCCCCTGTCTTTCCTGACGGGGAGTTCATCCTTTATGTCGCTGTAGGTAACCGTGCTGCACTCGGACATAATGATTGCCCTCTCTATGACGGATTCGAGTTCTCTGATGTTCCCCGGCCACCTGTAATCGATGAGAGCTGTCAATGCCTTTTCTTCAATGCCGGATACCCTCTTCCCGAATTCCTCGTTGTATTTCCTGAGAAAGTAATCGGAAAGGAGGGGGATATCCTTCCTGCGTTCCCTTAACGGAGGAAGGTTTATGGTAACTACCTTCAGCCTGTAATACAGGTCTTCCCTGAACTTGCCGTCCCCGATCAGTTCCTCGATGTTCTGATGGGTGGCGGCTATGGTCCTTATGTTTACCCTGAAGGACTCCTTGCCGCCCACGCGCCTGACCTCGCCGTCCTGCAATACCCGCAGGAGTTTGGCCTGGAGGTTTGCGGGCATGTCACCGATTTCATCAAGGAACAGGGTGCCCCCGTCGGTGCTCTCTATGAGTCCCTTTTTCCTCGATGTTGCACCGGTGAAGGCGCCCGGTTCGTAACCGAAGAGTTCACTCTCGAGGAGGTTTTCGGGGATGGAGGCGCAGTTTATTGCGGTAAATGGTTTTGTCCTCCTGGGGCTGTTGAAGTGGATGGCGCGCGCTACCAGTTCCTTGCCCGTTCCGCTCTCACCACGTATAAGGACGGTAGCGTTTGTAGGAGAGACCTTCCTGAGCGTGTCGATTACGGTTTTCATCTTTGAGGATTCTCCTATAATGCCGTCTATACGGAACCGTTCGTAGAGGGTCTCCCTGAGGTAGAGATTTTCTCTCAGGAGTTCATTCCTTTCAACGGCCTGACGGATTTTAAGAAGAAGGGCATCCTTGTCAAGGGGCTTCGTCAGATAGTCGAAGGCCCCGTTCTTGATGGCCTCAACAGCAGATGAGATTGTCCCGTAGGCGGTCATAATGATAACAGCCGGTGGTTGTTTGGGACGTAAGGATTGAATCCTCTCTATAAGTTCAAGACCGCTCAAGTCCGGCATCTTGAGGTCTGTGAGGACGAGCTGCGGGTTGTTCTCCTTAAAGACGCCGATTGCCTCAGCGCCGGAGCCTGCCTCAAACACGTTGTACCCCTCTTCGGAGAGTATGGTGCCGAGGATCTCCCTCTGAAGGGGTTCATCGTCAACAATCAGTATATCGGCGGTGTGGGCCGGTTTCATTCGGTCTTCCCTTTCAGGAGCCTTTCATATGCCCTGCAGAGGTCGATAAACCTGTCGTGGTTGCCCCCCTTGTCGGGATGATGTTCGTGGGCAAGCCTCCTGAACCGCCTGGTGAGCCCCTTCCTGTTCAGGTTGTTGTATTCCTCGACGGAGAGGTTGAGGATCCTGCATGCCCCGGGTATGGAGAACCCCTTTGCACCGGCGGCAGGGGAAGGTTTGAATCCCCTGTCCGAGTGCCGGAAACCGTTGAACCGGCCGGTGTGAGGTTCGCGGCCGAATTCATAGTCAAAATACATGATTACATATCGCGGGAGACGGGGATGAAGGGTTTTGTGACAGTGATCCTCCCCGGTATAGGTTGTATCACGATTGAGACTGCAGAGTGCCTCAATGAAATGGCTGTCAAGGAGTTCCTGATCGAGCATCTGTGGGGCAGTCCCGGCGAAGTGGTTGTTGGGGAAGAAACGCTGCAGGTTGAATATGGTGTATACGTAATGCTTCAGTTCGGACATTCCGAGACTGCTTTCGGCTTCCATGATGAGACACTCTATCTCGTCTCTGGACTTTTCAAGCAGGCGATTGAAGTACCGGTAGGGAACCGCGTCAATATCGTCCTGCCTGATCGAGCCGAACCGGATGAAGTGAAGCCTCCTCCTGTCAAAGATATGAATACCGGATTGCAGCTCCATCAGGGAGGACTTGCTCAGCCCCCTGTAGCGGTCCTTATAGTCGGACCCCGTGGATGGCCTGATTGTCCTCTTGAGACGGGCGTCAAGAAAGGGAAAGAACAGGTCTTCCAGTTCAAATGTATCAACTTCGATCCCATTGTCTGTAATGCTTAGTTCAACTTCAGCGTCGATATAGAAACTGTTTCCACCCGGGTATACAATGAATTCAGAGGGGTCAGGGCCGAGATCAAAGAGGACGTGACTCTTCAGTTGTTTCCCCTCCTTGAAGGTCTCTTTTATCAGGTAGCGGGGGCTTCCGCCTGTCTCTTCCCTTGAGAGATACATGGTTATTTATTATAGCCTAAAGACAGGGGGAAAGGCCGCCGTATGAGTCGTGGGTCAAGTGGGGGGCAGGTGGGAAGGATGTTTGTTTAAACCTCAAAGCGGCATGGTGAATGTAACCGTGCTTCCGGCTCCTTCGGTGCTCTCAAAGGTAACCTTTCCTCCGTGTTCTTCAACTACACGCTTTGTCATGGCAAGTCCGAGCCCCAGCCCCTTCTGTTTTGTTGTAAAGAAGGGTTCAAAGATCCTGTCGAGGTCCTCTTTTTGTACGCCGGTCCCTGAATCCCTGATGGAGATGATCACCTCTCCGTCACTGTTTTTTCTCGTCGTTATTCTTATTGTGCCGCCGTCCGGCATGGCCTGGAAGGCATTGAGAAGGATATTGAACAGGCAGGTCTTGATCAGCTCCTGATCAACGGGCGCCTTAAAGGATGGATCAAGCTGGTAGTCCTTTGTGATGGCGATACCTGCCCTTTCAGCCCTTGCGCGTACAAGTGAGAGGGTATCTTCAATAAGGACCCTCAAGTCCACGGGTCTTTTTGTTATCTTGAGGGGTTTTCCGTAAGAAAGATAGTTTCCGACAAGTGTGTCAAGCCGCCTGATCTCCTGCTTGATCCTCTGAAGAAGCTCCCTTGATGATTGATCCGACCTGTCCATCAGGTGATCAACGCTGAGGCTGATGAAGTTCAGGGGGTTTCTTATTTCGTGTGCAATGGTACGCGAAAGTTCACCGATCGTTGAGAGATGCTCTGTTTCCCTGACCCTTTCCTCAAGTTTCCTGAGGTCTGAAAGCCTCCGGATCATCTGATTGAAACTCTCCTTGAGTTCTCTTATCTCGTCCTTTTCCGTTATGCTCAATTCGGTCTCGAGATCACCTGCCGCTACTGAACGGGCAGCTTGCACCACCTCCTTTATCGGCCTTGTGTAACGGCTTGCCAGCCAGATTGCACCGAGGGTGCCCAGCACAAGTATAAGGAGCGCCGCCATTATTCTGCTCAGTATGTTGGCCTTGAGTATCCTTGCTATATCGTCGGTGCTGATAACGAAATGTATGTAGCCCTGGTGTTCCCCCTTTACAACAACGGGGATGATAATGTTGTAATTTCTCCCCTCTTTTGAGACGAATTCACCAAGCTCGGATTTGAATATAAGTTCGGTAATGTCTTTGGTTGTGGTTTGCCCGACCTTACCGGGGTTGGTGCTTGCCGTGATTTTGGTTGAGGCATCTATTATGTTTATTTCCCTGATGCCCTCCGAGTTAAGCCTCTTCAGGTCCCGTAAAAGGCTTATCCTTTGAGATTTATCCTTACTCGTCATTTCCTCGATTGCGATGCGGGTGGAGTCCATGAGCCTTCCCATCTTGCTCGCAAGGGTCATGTAGAGGACCCTTTCAGAATAGAGGTTGAAGGCGAGTATCATGGAGATCATGGTTGCACTGAGTGCAACCATGATAAAGATGAGTTTTTTGTTGAGGGTCCACTGCATCGGAAGTTCAGGATGATGCGGCGCTCATGCCGTCAGAGCCTTTTTGTCCTGAGCCTCAGGGAGTTGCTCACAACGGAGACCGAACTGAATGCCATTGCCGCCGAGGCAAAAACAGGGTTCAGGAGCGGCCCTCCGAAGATATAGAGAATGCCCGCTGCAACGGGGATTCCGATGATGTTGTAGAAAAAGGCCCAGAAGAGGTTCTGTTTGATTGTCTTCAGGGTTAGTCTGCTGAGGCGGATAGCCTCGGCAACACTCCTGAGGTCACCTTTGATCAGGGTGATGTCGGATGCCTCCATGGCAATGTCCGTCCCCGTTCCTATGGCAATACCAACATCCGCCGCGGCAAGTGCGGGTGCGTCGTTTATACCGTCTCCAACCATGGCGACAACCTTTCCCTCCTCCTTCAGACGGTTAACAACGTCTACCTTTCCCTCCGGAAGCACCTCGGCAAAGAACCGGTCTATCCCCACGGACTCTGCAATACGCTTCGCTACTCTCTCGTTGTCGCCTGTAAGCATAACCACCTCCACGCCAAGATTCTTGAGTGAAGAGACGGCCTCGGGCGAGCCCTCCTTGATTGAGTCTGCTATACCCAGGATGGCGAGGATTCGTTTATTAACGGACAGAAGCACGGCGGTTTTTCCTTCAGAGGATAGTTTCTTGACATCCTCCAGGGCAACCCCGGTCTCTATCCCCTGTTTCTTCATCAGCGAGGGGTTTCCTACAAAGACATCGTCACCGCCGATCCTGGCGCTTACGCCTCCTCCGGGGATTGCCTGGAAGTCGTCGGGGGAGGTAAGCCCGATCCCCTCGGATAGTGCCTTCCTGACGATTGCCTCGGCAAGGGGGTGTTCGGAGACCTTCTCTGCCGAACCGGCCAGCCTCAGCAGGGTCTCTTTATCAACACTATCGGTGCTTATAATGTCTGTCAGCTGTGGTTCCCCTGTTGTTATGGTCCCGGTCTTGTCCAGGATGACGGACCGGATTTTATGTGATGTCTCCAGGGCCTCTGCGTCACGTATCAATATCCCGCGTTCAGCGCCTTTGCCGGTCCCGACCATAATAGCGGTCGGGGTTGCAAGACCAAGGGCACAGGGGCAGGCAATTATCAGCACGGCGATAAAGTTCATCATCGCCCTTGTAAATGCAGGCTCCGGACCAAGGAAGAACCACAGCAGGAAGGTCGCAACCCCCAGTGATATCACTACAGGGACAAAGACGGAAGCCACCCTGTCGGCAAGCCTCTGTATGGGGGCCTTGCTGCCCTGGGCCTCTTCCACGAGGCGTATGATCTGAGAGAGGGCCGAGTCCTTCCCTATCCTGGTAGCCTTCAGTTTGAAGCTTCCCACCCTGTTGATGGTCCCGCCGAATGTCATATCACCGGTGGTCTTGTCAACGGGCATACTCTCCCCCGTCAGCATGGCTTCGTCTACAGAGGAATAGCCGTCGATTATGACCCCGTCAACGGGTATTTTTTCGCCGGGCCGGACTATTACCGTGTCACCCGCGGTTACTTCGTCTATGGGAACCTCTTCCTCCTTGCCGTCTTTTTCAATTCTCGCCGTCTTTGCCTGAAGCCCGATGAGTTTCCTCATGGCCTCGGAGGTCCTTCCCTTTGCCCTTGCTTCAAGCAGGCGTCCAAGGAGTATGAGGGTGACTATTATTGCCGAGGTATCAAAATAGACATGAACCTGAAGTCCTCCGACCTCGAATATCCAGGGGAAAAAGGTGGCTATAACACTGTAAAAATATGCTGCGGAGGTGCCCACGACCACAAGGGTATTCATATTGGTTGTGAAGTGCTTGAATGCCGACCATGCCGCCCTGTAAAACCTGAGTCCCGCCCAGAACTGTACGGGTGTTGCAAGTATTAAGAGGACAAACCAGTTTGAGAGCACCGGGATGTCCAGGATGCTTCCTGCGAGTATAAGGACGGAGAGGACCGCACTGACTACAAAGCGGTACAGTATGTCCCGGTAATCCTTCTCGCGGGATTCTTTTTCCCTGTCGATGAACTCCCCCGTTATCGTCTCAACGTCATAACCCTGTCCCCTGACCGCTTTTCTGAAGTCACTGAAGCTTACAATGGTGGGTATGTATTCGATGGAGGCCTTTTCAGTGGCAAGGTTCACATTAACATCGAGGACGCCGTAGAGCCTTTTCAGCGCCTTTTCAACCGCGGCAACACAGGAGGCGCAGGTCATGCCTTTTACGGCGAACTCGGTTTTTACCGTGACAACGTCATACCCCTCCTCTTTGATTGTGTCTATGAATCTTTCGACGGGTATGTCCTTCTCAGCAGTAAGTGTCGCCTTCTCCGAGGCAAAGTTTACGGCTGCGTCCCTGACCCCGTCCATCCTGCCAAGGGCGGTTTCAACGGCCTTGACGCAGGAGGCGCACGTCATCCCCCTAATAGGCAAAGTTATATTTCTCATGGTTATGCACCTCGATAGATTTTTTTAAATCCCTTTTAATATTATATATACCATATACTATTGAAGGAATTGTGAATTTGTTATCCTGCTTAGCAGGAGAGAATCTTTAAGAGGAGGTTTTTTGTCATGCCTAAGCCCGTAATTGATTGGGATCTCTGTGAGGGTTGTGAATCCTGTGTTGCCGTCTGTCCCGAGGTTTTTGAGATGCAGGACGACGGTAAGGCCCATGTTACAAATGAAAACGGCTGTGATACCTGTGATTGCCAGGAAGCGATCGATACATGTCCGGTTGAGGCGATTACCTGGGAGGACTGAGTTTTTTGTCAGGGGGGGGAGGGGTTAACCCTCTCCCCTTAAAGCCTGTTCAATCGCCTTCCTGTTGTCTTGAAACCCCACAAAGACCTTCCCGCCAATGACCATTGTAGGCGTTGCCATCCTTCCGTATTTCCCTGTAAGTTCTTTGCGCGCCTCCGGGTCATTTGCAACATCTTTATCGATATAGGGAATGCCCCTTTCCGAAAGGTACCCTTTCAGTGCCCGGCAGTCCTGTCAGGTGGGACTTGTGAAGACGGTGATGTCCTCCATTACTCCTTGCTCCTTTTCGGTGCTTTACCTGCCGTTTCCCCGGCAGCCCGCGTTGCGGTTTTCTTTTTCCGTGATCTTCCGGAAGTCCCGGTCTTTTTTGCGGCCTTCCCTGTTTCATTCTTTTCCAGTTTATCTATCTGCTGCTGCACCTTTTTTATCCTCTCCACTATTTTCTCCACTTTTTCATCACGCATCGGGTTCTTCCTTTTATCGGAAGAGATTTCATAGACCCTGCCGCCGAGTTCGGTGAGCTGCACCTGGATCTTCTGTCTCAGTTCAAATGCCTTTACTTTATTTTTTATGTCTTCGGTTACGGAACCGGCCTTGTGCTTCAGTACCTCGGTGCCCTCCTTGAACGCCTCAAGTCCTTCGTCAATCCCCTTTTTGATGTCCTTTCTCAGTGTCTCCCAGAACCCCATATAAGTCCTCCTGTACGTTTTTCAGATATTATAACATATGGGAAAGGTTGTGTGATTTAAAAAATTTTTCAACCTATAAGAAAAATTATTGGCTGTATTCTTGACAAAGGATGTGATACTGTGATAGATTTCAACACTTTTGCGTATTTGACTTTTTTCAAACATTGATAAAAGGTGAACCATGATCGAACTTAACAAGTGGTTTTTTGTGCAGTTGGCCAATTTTCTTCTGCTCCTTTTTCTGCTGAATCTCCTTCTCTTCAGGCCTCTTCTCAGTCTCTTTAAGGAGAGAAAGGAAAGCGTTCAGGGCGCCCTCGAGGAGGCAAAGAGGCTGAACGAGAAGAAGGACGAGCAGCTGATGAAGTTCCGGCAGGAACTGTCTTCGGCAAGGGAAGAGGCCAGGGAGCTTTACAGTTCCTTGAGGGAAGAGGGGCTTGGTGTGCAAAAGAAGTTGATATCCGAGGCTCACGAAGAGGCAATGCGTGAGATTGAGAAGGCCAGGGAGGATATCCGGAAGGAGACGGAAAATGCACGCAGGAAGCTTGGTGAGGATGTGAGGAGATTCTCCGACGAGATTGTCAGGAAACTTGTAGAGGTATGAGCGGGATGGAAAATTTAAGATCAAGGATTAAGAAATCGGCGGTTGTCGTCCTGTCGGCGCTTTTAATCAGCGCGTTTTTTATCATACATAATGCGGTGGTCTATGCAGCCGAGGAGGGAGCCTCCAGCCATGGTGGTGACTGGAAGGAATGGTTGTGGAGGATTGTAAATTTCGCAATCCTGATCTTTATTCTTGTCAAGTTCCTTTCAAAACCCATGAAGGAGTACTTCAGGAAGAGATCAGAGGTTATTGAACAGTCCCTTACGGAGGCGAGAGAGGCAAAGGAGTTGGCACAGAAGGCCCTGAAGGAGGTTCAGGAGAAGCTCGCCCTCAGGGATCAGGAGATAGAGAAGATCATTGCATCCGCCCGCAAGTCCGGTGAGTCTGAAAGAGACAGCCTCATCGAGCAGGGGACCCGGATGAGTGAAAAGATCAAGGAACAGGCAAGAGCCAACATTGAACTTGAGCTGAAGAACGCAAAGGCAGCGCTTCGTTCAGAGGCCGCTGAACTTGCAATCAAGCTTGCGGAGAAGAAGCTGAGGGAGAACCTGACCGAAGAGGAGCAGTTGAAGATTATAGAGGAATCAATAAGGAAATTAGAGGGATAGGACCGTGGCACAGGATCAGAATAAATATGCAAAGAAATATGCGAGGATGCTCTTTAACTCCTGTGGCATCGAGGGGGCCGGGGATGTCATCAAGGACCTCTCGGTAGTATGCAGGATAACAGAGGAGAGCAAGGAGCTGAAGAACTTCTTTCTCAGCCCCCTTGTCTCGGATGATGAAAGAAGCAGGGGCATAGACGCCCTTTCAGCGAGGCTGTCTTTTAAGGAAGAAGTGAAGCGGTTCTTGGTGTTTATAGCTCACAGGCGCGCTGTTGCAGCCCTGCCCGCCGTTCTGAAGAATTTTATAAGTATTTATTTCGACAGGACGAGAAAGACCAAGGCGACGGTGGTTACGCCTTTTAAATTCAACGGTGAATACGAGAGGCGTCTTCTCGAATCCCTTAAGCGTTTGACGAAGAGGGAAGTGGAAATTGAGTACGTCTACGATCCTGAGTTGCTTGGCGGTATCGTTGTGAAGATCGGGAGCACCATGTATGACGGCAGCATCAGAGGCCAGCTCCAGCGTTTGAGGAATCAGTTGGCGGGTGTGTAAGCGTTATAGATTGCAGGTTGAAGATAATATAGATAAGGGGTGAAACTATGGAGATTAAGGTTGATGAAATAAGTGAGCTTATTAAGCAGCAGATCGCCGACTTTGAGAAGAAGGTGGATGTCAGTGAGATCGGGTCGGTCCTGAGTGTCGGTGACGGAATTGCGAGGGTGTACGGCCTTGAAAATGCAATGGCAAGTGAACTCCTTGAGTTCCAGAACGGGGTATTCGGGATGGCCCTGAACCTCGAAGAAGATGTGGTCGGTGTCGTTCTGTTTGGTGAAGACACCCTTGTGCGTGAGGGGGATATCGTAAAGCGAACGGGGAGGATTATGGCGGTCCCCGTTGGTGAAGCCATGCTTGGCCGGGTCATGAATGCCATCGGCCAGCCCATAGATGGTAAGGGACCGATTGAATCCAGCGAGTCCAGGAAGATAGATATTGTTGCCCCCGGTATTGTTGACAGGCAGCCCGTTAGAGAGCCTCTTCAGACCGGACTTAAGGCCATTGATGCCATGATTCCCATCGGCAGGGGGCAGAGAGAGCTTATCATCGGTGATAGACAGACCGGGAAAACGGCTATTGCAATTGATGCAATTATTAATCAGAAGGGCGAAGATGTTTATTGTATCTATGTGGCCGTGGGACAGAAGAGGGCATCGGTAGCCAGGGTTGTCCAGACCCTCGAGGAGCACGGGGCAATGGAATATACAACCGTGGTTGTTGCTTCAGCCTCCGAGCCGGCTCCCCTTCAGTACATTGCGCCTTATTCGGGTTGTACCATGGGTGAGTATTTCAGGGACAACGGGAAACACGCCCTGATTATATACGATGACTTAAGTAAACAGGCTGCTTCCTACAGGCAGCTCTCCCTGCTTCTGAGACGTCCACCGGGCCGTGAGGCTTATCCGGGGGATGTCTTTTACCTCCACTCGAGACTCCTTGAGAGATCAGCCAAGCTCTCTGATAAACATGGAGGCGGTTCCCTGACCGCACTTCCTATAATTGAGACCCAGGCAGGTGATGTCTCGGCTTATATCCCTACCAACGTTATCTCCATTACCGACGGTCAGATATATCTCGAGCCCGATCTCTTCTATGCCGGTATAAGACCTGCTGTTAATGTCGGCCTTTCAGTCAGCCGGGTTGGTGGCGCTGCCCAGACCAAGGCGATGAAACAGGTTGCCGGTACACTCAGGCTCGATCTTGCCCAGTTCCGTGAGCTTGCAGCCTTTGCCCAGTTCGGCTCCGACCTTGACAAGTCCACTCTCCAGCAGATTGAGCGCGGTAAAAGGATGGTTGAACTCCTGAAACAGGGCCAGTACTCTCCGTTGACCATCGACGAGCAGATTATCGTTCTCTATGCCGGGACACAGGGGTTTCTCGATGATCTCGATGTGGAGGAGATAGGTAGTTTTGAGCAGGGTCTTTTGAGTTTTGTTCGCAGTCAGAAGGTGGACCTGAAACAGGATATTGTGGAAAAGAAGGCCCTTGATGAGGAGTTGAAGAACAGGCTCAGCGAGGCTATTACGGCATTCAAGGAGACCTTTAAGGCCTAAAAACAGCGCCGATTCAGGGTGTATGCAATGACCGATAAAAGGGAGAAATAGATGGCGACTTTAAGGGACATTAAAAGACGGATAGTCTCGATCAAGAGCACCTCAAAGATAACCCGCGCCATGAAGATGGTAGCTGCCGCCAAGCTCAGGCGTGCCCAGGAAGGCATGATGGCCCTTCGTCCCTATTCCGATAAGATGCGCGAGGTCTTGATGTCCCTTGCACAACCCACGGGTGATGATCTGCATCCCCTGCTCAGGGTAAGGCCGAGGAAGACGGTTGAGGTCCTTGTCCTTACCAGTGACAAGGGGCTGTGCGGCGCCTTTAATGCAAATGTTATTAAGGGAGCAAACGGGCTTGTCAAGGAACTGAAGGCCGGGGGCTTTGAGATCAGCCTGAGTACGATCGGAAGGAAGGCCCGGGATCACTTCAGCAGGCGGGACTACCCAATCAGACAGTTATGGACAGGGCTCTCCGGCAGGATAACCTTTGATTCCGCTCAGGAGATTGCCGGGGACCTTATGGAGCACTATATAAATGAGACCTTTGATGAGGTATACCTGGTCTACAATGAGTTCAAGAGTGTTGCCATTCACAGGGTAGTGAGGTTGAGGTTGTTGCCCATCGGGGAGATAGTGCAGGATGAATCAAAGGAGATGACGGATTTTCTCTTTGAGCCTTCTGAGAGAGAGGTTTTCAGCAGGCTGCTGCCGAAGAGTCTTGAAATCATGGTTTACAGGGCCATGCTCGAGTCACAGGCATCCGAAGAGGCGGCAAGGATGACCGCCATGGAGAACGCAACAAGAAATGCAGAGGACATGATAGACAGGTTGACCCTTGAATACAATAAGGCACGTCAGGCCTCCATTACCATGGAATTGATGGACATCGTCGGTGGCGCCGAGGCGCTGAAGGGAAAATAAACGTGGTTAAGACCAGGGTTGAGGTTAAGGCCGGGGAACATCAGGGGTTTTTCTTAACTTCAACCGTTATTTTAACCTAAAAATTAATATGGAGGTATAAAAAATGAATAAAGGCAGGGTCGCACAGATTATTGGTGCAGTCGTAGATGTTGAGTTTGAAGATGAGCTGCCTCAAATACTCAATGCCTTGAAGATAGAACAGGCTGAGGACACGGAGAAGGGGCTACCCGAGGTAAACATAGTTCTGGAGGTTGCTTCTCACATTGGAGAAAACAGGGTGAGGACTATTTCGATGGGTCCAACCGACGGCTTGGTCCGTGGTATGAAGGTTGTTGATACGGGTCAGCCTATTGCGGTTCCCGTTGGCGATGTCACCCTCGGAAGGATCATGAACGTAACAGGCGATCCCTATGACCAGGCAGGCCCTATAGATGCAAAGGAGAAGTGGCCGATCCACAGACTGGCGCCCGAGTTTGTCGAGCAGGAGCCCACTGAACAGGTCTTTGAGACAGGGGTTAAGGTTTTTGATCTCCTTGTCCCCTTCGTCAGGGGCGGCAAAATGGGGATGTTCGGTGGTGCAGGTGTTGGAAAGACGGTTATTATTATGGAGATGATTCATAACATTGCCCTGGTTCACGGCGGTGTCTCTGTTTTTGCCGGGGTCGGCGAGAGGACGAGGGAAGGCAATGACCTCTATCTCGAAATGAAGGAGTCGGGTGTTCTTGAGAAGGCAGCCCTTATCTATGGACAGATGAATGAGCCCCCGGGTGCGAGACTCAGGGTTTCCCTCTCCGCCCTTACCGTTGCAGAGTACTTCAGGGATCAGGGACAGGACGTTCTCATATTTATCGACAATATATTCAGATACACCCTTGCAGGGTCCGAGGTGTCGGCGCTCCTGGGCAGGATGCCCTCAGCCGTCGGTTATCAGCCGAACCTCGGGACCGATATGGGTATGCTGCAGGAGAGGATTGCAACCACGAATAAGGGCTCGATCACGTCAATGCAGGCGATTTACGTTCCTGCCGACGATCTTACCGACCCTGCTGTTGCTACTGCATTTACCCACCTCGATGGAACGGTCGTCCTGTCGAGGCAGATCGCCGAGCTTGGTATCTACCCTGCAGTTGATCCCCTTGATTCCACTTCAAGGGCACTCGATCCGAGGACCCTTGGGGAAGACCATTACCGTGTTGCGAGGGGTGTTCAGAAGGTACTCCAGAGATACAAGGGACTCCAGGACATAATTGCAATCCTGGGTATGGAGGAACTCTCCGAGGATGACAAACTCGTGGTTTCAAGGGCCAGAAAGATCCAGAGGTTTCTGAGCCAGCCCTTCCACGTTGCTGAGGCATTTACCGGAACCCCCGGCAAGTACGTAAAGCTTGAGGACACTATTAAGGGTTTTCAGTCAATCATTGACGGCCGGTACGATGATGTGCCCGAGCAGGCTTTCTACATGGTAGGCACCATTGAGGAGGTTGAGGAGAAGGCCAAGAAGCTTGGCTGGAGCAGGGAATAGTATTAAGGTTGATTGCTTGATGCTTGAGTTTGTTCGAACGCTTAAGATTCAAAATTCAAAGCTGGAGTTATAGATGGCTGAAAAACTTATGCTTGAAATCGTTTCACCCCATGGTGCCGTCCTGAAGGAGGAGGTTGATGAGGTTATTGCCCCCGGCTCGGAGGGAGAGTTCGGTGTGCTCCCCGGGCATATCTCCTTTGTAACCACTCTCAAGGTTGGTGTGCTTGTTTACAAACAGGGCGGGGCTGCACGATATGTCTTTGTTAACAGTGGCTATTCAGAGGTCTCCGGTGACACGGTCCTTGTATTGGCTGACAGCGCTGAAAGGGCAGAGGCTATAGACGTTGAACGTGCAAAGGAGGCGATGAAGAGGGCGGAGGAACGCCTTCAAAAGAAGGAGGAGTTTGATTATGCAAGGGCACGGGCTTCACTTGAGAGGGCGCTGACAAGGATAGAGCTTTCGGAGAAGAAGACCGCCCGTTAATCCCGTGCTTGCAATAGTCATATGATTTATGTTTTAATATTTTTGCTTTTAAGCTGACCCTGCGAGGTCGGCAAGGCAGGAGTTATGAGCTTGAAATACATGTATAATATAGAAGGACCTTTCTCCTGAGGACAGGGGGAAGGTTTTTTTTTGTCATGAAAAAGGAGATCTTAGATGCCAAGGACATAGACCGCGTCCTCTCAAGGATGGCCCATGAGATCATTGAGAAGAACAGGGATCCGGATAATGTGTGCCTTGTAGGGATTCAACGGGGAGGGGTTTATCTGGCTAAAAGGCTCGCGCGCAGGATAGAGGGGTTTGAAGGGGTGAGCATCCCGGTAGGCGCGCTGGATATCTCCCTTTACAGGGATGATATTAACATAAGAAAGGACCACCCCGTTGTGAGAAAGACGGATATCGAGTTTGAACTGACGGGATGGACGGTGATTCTTGTCGACGACGTCCTTTTTACCGGCCGTTCCATCAGGGCGGCCCTTGATGCCCTGATGGATATGGGGAGGCCGGCGCGGGTTCAGCTCGCTGTCCTTGTTGACAGGGGGCACAGGGAGCTGCCCATAAGGCCTGATTTTGTAGGGAAAAACGTCCCCACCTCTTTAAACGAGAGTATAGATGTGGATCTTGAAGAGGAGAGCGGGACCGACAGGGTGGTTCTTGTGGGGACGGAAAAATGAGCGCTGCAGGCAAAAGAGAAAAAGGTGAACCATGGAAACAAGGCATCTTCTGAGCATTAATGATCTCTCTGAGGGTGATATTAATTTAATACTCGATACCGCCGAGGGGTTCAGGGGTGTCCTTGAAAGGGATATCAAGAAGGTTCCGGCCCTGAGGGGCAAGACCGTTGTGAATCTATTCTATGAGCCCTCTACCAGGACACGGACCTCCTTTGAACTGGCTGCGAAGAGGCTGAGCACCGATGTAATAAACTTCTCCGTATCCACGAGTTCCGTGGTCAAGGGAGAAAGCCTTATAGACACGGCGATGACGATTCAGGCCCTGGGTGCTGATTTCGTGGTTGTCCGGCACTCATGCTCGGGCGCATCACACCTTCTTGCAAGACATCTGGAGGCCTCAATAATCAATGCCGGAGACGGTGTAAATGAGCATCCCACTCAGGCACTCCTCGATGCCTTTACAGTCAGGGAGAAGAAGGGAGTTCTGAACGGGCTCAGGGTGGCTATCGTGGGAGACATACTCCATAGCAGGGTTGCAAAATCAAACATCCTTTGCCTTAGAAAACTCGGTGCAGGGGTCAGACTCATCGGGCCTCCCACACTTGTGCCCCGGCGTTTCAGGGAAGAGGGAGTGGAGATATTCTACACAATGGAAGACGGATTAAGGGATGTGGATGTGGTGATGATGCTGAGAATTCAGCTTGAGAGGCAGGACCGGGGCTTTTTCCCCACGGTAGATGAATACTTCCGTTTCTGGGGGCTTACACCCGAGAGGTTCTCACTTGCAAAGGATGACGCGATAGTTATGCATCCCGGCCCCATGAACAGGGGGGTGGAGATAGATTCCTCAGTGGCGGATTCACCGAGGTCGGTGATCATGGATCAGGTAACAAACGGAATTGCCGTAAGGATGGCGGTCCTTTATCTGCTCGGAGGAGGCAGGGCATAGGGATGTTGAACCTGCTGATTAAAAACGGACATATAGTCGACCCGGCACAGGGGATCGATGGGAAGGGCGATATACTGGTTGAGAATGGGAAGATAAAGGAATGCAGGATTTATGGTTCAATATCCAAGGTTCAGGATCCGGAGTTCAAGGGCCGTGACGACCTCCCACCTGAGATTATCGATGCCGCAGGTATGTACGTGCTTCCGGGTTTGGTCGACATGCATGTTCATCTCCGTGAGCCGGGGTATGAATATAAGGAGACGATAAAGACCGGTACGATGGCGGCGGTCAGGGGAGGTTTTACATCCGTCTGCTGCATGCCGAACACAAACCCGGTAAATGACAACGAGACCGTCACCGATTTTATTCTCAGAAAGGCCTTTGCAGAGGGCTCATGTTACGTTTTCCCCATTGGGGCTATAACAAAGGGCCAGAAGGGCGAAGAACTTGCAGAGATGGGGATGATGTACGAGGCAGGGTGTGTTGCCTTTTCAGATGACGGACGTCCCGTTATGAACAGCCTCGTTATGAGAAGGGCGCTTGAGTACTCGAGGAATTTTAATGTTCCGGTCATTTCCCATGCCGAGGATTTGGATCTCGCTGCAGGGGGCTTGATGAATGAAGGGGTAGTCTCTCTGAAGCTCGGTCTGACGGGAATCCCAGCCGAAGCAGAGGTAACAATGATAAAGAGGGATATTGAACTTGCCGCCCTGACAGGTGGAAGACTTCATATTGCCCATGTCTCTACCGCCGGCGGCGTCGAGGCCGTGAGCTGTGCAAAGGAGCGTGGTCTGAATGTAACTGCCGAGACCTGTCCCCACTACTTTACTCTTACGGAGGATGCGGTTAACGGATACAACACCGATGCAAAGGTGAATCCCCCCCTGAGGACGGCAAGGGACATAGAGGCGATCAAAGGGGGTCTCTCCGATGGAACGATTGATGTTATTGCCACAGATCACGCACCCCATCACAGGGATGAAAAGCTCTGTGAGTTCGACCGTGCAGCGTTCGGTATTTCAGGGCTTGAGACAGCGCTGGCGCTGAGTCTGCGGCTCGTGGAAGACGGCACACTTGTGCTCAGGGAGATGGTGAAAAAAATGTCACTGAATCCTGCAAACATACTTTCCATTGATAAGGGTACGCTTAAAAAGGGCGCTGATGCCGATATTATCATTGTGGATCCGAAAAGAGAATTCAAGGTGAAACCGGAGGAGTTTTTGTCCCTCGGTAGAAATACCCCGTTTGATGGATGGTTATTAACCGGATCTGTTTTAATGGCTTTTGCAAAAGACAAATGGTATCGATGGGAGAGTCAATGAAAGAGGCGTTGCTTGTGCTGTCGGACGGGATGGTCTTTGAAGGCGAGTCCTTCGGTGCCGAAGGTGAGACCATTGGTGAGGTGGTCTTTAATACCTCAATGACCGGTTACCAGGAGATACTCACCGACCCCTCATACAGGGGACAGATCGTTACCATGACATACACACAGATGGGGAACTACGGCGTGAATGAAGAGGATACCGAGTCAGGAGGAGGGCCTAAGGTTGAGGGGTTCGTTGTAAAGGAGTTCTTTGACTACCCGAGCAACTGGCGTTCGGCTGGATCACTGGGGGATTATCTCGGGAGGCATGGCGTGGTGGGCATCCAGGGCATTGACACGAGGGCGCTTACAAGACATATCAGGAACTATGGCGCCCGGATGGGGATAATATCCACAGAGGAACTTAACCCCGAGGCCCTCTACGCGAAGGTAAAATCCCATCCCGGCATTGGAGGGGTTGACCTCGTCAGGCATGTAACCACCGGGAAGGAGTACAAATGGACGGAGAGGCCTTGGCGGCCGGGTCCGGGATCCAGGATTCAGGATTCAGGATTGCGCGTGGTGGTTTATGATTTCGGGGTGAAGTTCAGCATCCTTCGCAGTCTTGCCGGGGCGGGATTTGATATAACGGTAGTGCCGGCTGACACCCCTGCCGAGGCGGTGCTTGATATGAATCCCGACGGGGTGCTGCTGAGCAACGGTCCGGGAGACCCTGAAGCTGTTACGTATGGGATTGAAAACACGAAAAAACTGCTCGGAAAGAAGCCGCTTTTCGGCATATGCCTCGGTCATCAGATACTCGGACTTGCCCTTGGCGGGAGGACCTACAAACTGAAGTTTGGACACCACGGCGGCAATCACCCCGTAATGTATCTCGATAGCGGTGAGGTGGAAATTACAGCACAGAACCATAACTACTGTGTGGATGTCGAGAGTCTCAAGGGACGGATAAGGCTGACGCACAGAAACCTCTATGACGGGACGGAAGAGGGGATGGAGCATGTTGAACTGCCTGCCTTTTCCGTCCAGTATCATCCCGAGGCAGGTCCCGGGCCGAATGATGCGAGGCATATATTCAACAGGTTCAGGGAGATGTTGGAGAAGGACTAAATAGAGTCTGTGTATAAAGTCAAAAATAGAGCCGTCATTCCCGCGGTCTGTTGGGCGGGAATCCAGTCTTTTCAGTAACTTCTGGATACCCGACTACTGACTTCGGGTATGACAAAAATAAAAAATGGCACTTTATACACAGACTCTAAATAGAGTCTGTGTATAAAGTCGAACAGTAGTCGTTTTCCGTCATTCCGGCTTGACCGGAATCGTTCTTTAAGAAGGATTCCCGTCCCGAAGGCGTTCGGGATTGCGGGAATGACAAGTACATGTAGTTTATACACAGACACTAACTACGGGGAGAGATTATGTTTTTGGAACTGATAAGAAAAAGAAGAAGCATACGAAGGTTCAGGGAGCAGGGGGTCGAACCTGAAAAGATCGATCTCCTGATCGAGGCGGCCCTCCGTGCCCCTTCATCAAGGGGCCTGAACCCTTGGGAGTTTATTGTGGTAACAGACAGGGACCTCCTTAAGAAACTCTCAAGGGCGAAGGCACATGGTTCGTCATTCCTGGTGAATGCCCCTCTGGGGATTGTGATCTGTGCCGACCCCCGGAGGTGTGATGTATGGATTGAGGACTGCTCTATAGCCTCGATCTTTATTCATCTGACCGCTGGGTCCATCGGGCTGGGGAGTTGCTGGGTGCAGATCAGGGACAGGGTGTGTAATGAGCCCATGACCTCGGAGGATTACGTAAAGGAGGTATTAAGTATCCCCCGTGCAATGAGGGTCGAATCCGTTATTGCCGTAGGTTACCCGGATGAGAAAAAGCCCCCTCACCCGAGAGAGGACCTTGACTATAAGAAAGTGTTTCATAATTCCTATGGAAAATCTTACGGAGGATAACACGTTGAGTTATGGGATCGCCGGCGTATAAGATCACGTTAGAGGACGGCAGGGTTATCATTGAGACCAGGTCTTTCAGGTCGGACAGGGGGAGCGTGCTCCACAGCGGGATCTTCAGCCGTGAACTCTCCGCAAGCTTTATTGCGGCGGCAGCCATGGGTGCGGTCCTTGGTTTTTTTGCCCTCATTACGGATCTGGGACTCGTTCATTATGTTATCGGGATACTTGTATTTGCAGTTGTCCTTCCCCTTTCGCGGTTGTATATCCTGAAGGAGCCATACCTGGAGACGGTGTTTGACGGAGAGTGGGTGACGATTTCCCTGAAAAGGCCCATATTCGGCACAAGGGTAAAGAGACCCGTAGGGGAATTAAAAGAGATAAAGATAGGGCATGTGAAATTTGAGCCCGAAAATGCGGATGCCATAGCCTTTGTTAAGAAGATTGCCTTGCAGCACGGGACCGTTATCCCGGGGTTTGGAGAGGTAAAGGAGTTTTATAATGTGGATCTGGATTTTGGGGATAAGAGCTATACGATCCTGACAACTCATGAGAAGAAGGATGCAGAGGATGTCGTTTTGAAATTAAGGGAGTTTCTGTAATTTGTCCCTCGTGACATTTATCATCACGCCCTTCGTGTTTTACTAAATTTTTTCAGGAGAAAGACAACGATGCCTAAAAGAACGGATATCGGCAGGATTCTTCTTATCGGTTCAGGTCCGATAGTGATCGGCCAGGCCTGTGAGTTCGACTACTCAGGCACCCAGGCATGCAAGGCCCTGAGGGAGGAGGGCTACAGGGTTGTGCTTGTAAACTCCAACCCCGCAACCATTATGACTGATCCCGAGACAGCGGATGTCACTTATATCGAACCACTTACACCCGAGATACTGGAGATGATAATTGATCGTGAAAAACCTGATGCGCTCCTGCCTACAATGGGAGGACAGACCGCCCTCAACCTTGCCATGGAGCTTGCAGAGTCCGGAGTGCTCGACCATTATGGTGTTGAACTGATAGGGGCAAAGCTCCATGCAATTAAGGAGGCGGAGGACCGGGATCTCTTTAAGGAAGCGATGGGGAGGGTGGGACTCGATGTTCCCCGCTCGGTTGCCGTTAAAGACATGGAGAAAGGGCTTGAGGCGATAGGGCATGTAAGGTTCCCTGCCATCCTCAGGCCGGCGTTTACCCTCGGCGGCACCGGCAGCGCCGTTGCCTACAACATGGAGGAGTACAGGGTGCTTCTTGAAAATGCCCTTGAACTGAGTCCTGTAGGGCAGGTGCTTGTGGAGGAATCCGTCATCGGATGGAAGGAGTATGAACTTGAGGTGATGCGGGATAGCAAGGACAATGTGGTCATAATATGTTCGATTGAAAACCTCGATCCAATGGGTGTCCATACGGGTGACTCGATTACCGTCGCCCCGGCCCAGACCCTTACCGACAAAGAGTATCAGAGAATGAGAGATGCATCCATAGCGGTGATCAGGGAAATCGGTGTCGATACAGGCGGAAGTAATATCCAGTTTGCCCTCAGCCCGGAAAACGGGAAGATGATGGTCATAGAGATGAACCCCCGTGTTTCCCGTTCGTCTGCCCTCGCCTCCAAGGCAACGGGGTTCCCCATAGCAAAGATAGCTGCAAAACTGGCTGTCGGCCTTACGCTTGATGAGATACCCAATGACATAACCCGCGAGACACCGGCCAGTTTTGAACCCACCATCGACTATGTGGTAACCAAGATTCCCCGTTTTGCCTTTGAGAAGTTCCCGGAGGCAGACCCGACACTTACGACCCAGATGAAGTCGGTAGGGGAGGTTATGTCCATAGGGAGGACATTCAAGGAGTCCCTTCAGAAGGCCATAAGGAGCCTTGAAATTGACAGCCATGGCTTTGAAGAGAAAGCAGTCGAACCCGATAAACTGAGGGAGATGTTGAAAACACCGAACTGTGAGAGGCTCTATTACGTTGCACAGGCATTCAGGGAAGGAATGACCGTAGCGGAGATACACGAAACTACATGGATAGATCCCTGGTTCCTGAACAACATAAGGGAGATAGTGGAGTTTGAATTCGAGATTAAAAACTCAAGAATGAAAACCGCAAAAGAACCCGGAACCCTGAGCCCGGAGCTCTTGCACAAGGCCAAGTCATGGGGCTTTTCAGACAGGAGGATAGCAGGGCTTGCCGGATTGAAAGAGGATGATATCAGGGAGATGAGAAAAGACGGGGGGATGCGGGCTGTTTATAAAATGGTCGATACCTGTGCCGCCGAGTTCGAGGCATACACACCGTATCTGTATTCGACTTATGAAAAACCGTTCTACAGGATAGGAACAGGAAGTCCCGGATTGGGGGAGGATAAAAAGACCGGAACAACTTGCCTGCCCACGGCCCACGGCCGCCGGACGGAGTGTGAGGCCAATCCATCGGACAGGAAGAAGATCATGATCCTGGGCAGCGGTCCAAACCGTATCGGGCAGGGCATAGAGTTTGATTACTGCTGTGTCCATGCCGTCTTTGCACTGAAGGAACTCGGGTATGAGACGATCATGGTGAACTGTAATCCCGAAACGGTCAGCACCGATTATGACACCTCGGACAGGCTCTACTTCGAACCCCTTACCCTCGAGGATGTACTCGGTATCATCGAGGTTGAAAGGCCTGAAGGTGTGATCGTCCAGTTCGGCGGACAGACACCCCTGAAACTTGCCGTCCCACTTGAAAGAGAGGGGGTCCGGATCCTCGGTACCCCTCCTGATGCAATAGACAGGGCAGAGGACAGAAAACGTTTCAAGGAACTCCTTCACAAGCTGAATCTCAGGCAGCCTGACAGCGGTACGGCGATGAGCATCGAGGATGCCCTTGGGGTTGCTGCAGGGATTTGCTACCCTGTTATGGTGCGGCCCTCCTACGTGCTTGGAGGCAGGGCGATGGAGATAGTCTATGATGAAGAGTCTCTCAGGAACTATATGCAGAGGGCTGTCAATGCCTCGTCAGGGCATCCCATACTGATCGACAAGTATATCGTTGACGCCACGGAGGTGGATGTGGATGCCGTTTCAGACGGGGAAGTTGTGATAATCGGAGGGGTAATGGAGCATATCGAGGAGGCGGGGATTCATTCAGGGGATTCGGCATGTTCCGTTCCTCCTTACTCTCTCTCAGGGGATGTCGTCGGGGAGATAAAGAGGCAGACCAGGGCGCTTGCAAAGGAACTGGGTGTTGTCGGGCTCATGAATGTTCAGTTTGCAGTGAAGGACAAGGATATCTATGTGCTTGAGGTAAACCCGAGGGCTTCACGTACCATCCCCTATGTCAGCAAGGCAACGGGGATGGCCCTTGCAAAGGTTGCGGCAAAAACGATGGCAGGCGAGAAACTCCCGGACCTTGGTATATCATCCGATCCGGAGGTCAGGCATGTGGCGGTAAAGGAGGCGGTCTTCCCCTTTGACAGGTTCCCCGGCGTCGATACCATCCTTGGGCCCGAGATGAAGTCCACAGGTGAGGTGATGGGGATAGACCTTGATTTCGGTATCGCCTATGCAAAGGCGGCGTCATCGGCACGAAATCAGATCCCCGACAGCGGTAAGGTCTTCATGAGTGTAAGGGATGAGGACAAACACCATGTGCCGGAGATAGCAAAGACGTTCATTAAATACGGCCTTTCAGTAGTTGCAACAAAGGGGACCGCCGCCTACCTGAAGGAGAGGGGGATAGATGTGGAGGTTACGAACAAGCTCAAGGAGGGCAGACCTAATGTGGTTGACCTCATCAAGAACAAGGAGATCAGCTTTATCATAAACACCGTGGAGAGTGCCCGTGCAAGGAAGGACTCGTTCTACATCCGCCACAGCGCCCTCCAGTACCGTGTGCCTTATACAACCACCATATCGGGGGCCCGGGCAGTGGCCCGGGCGCTCAAGGGTCTCAAGAGCAAGAACCTGACGATACTCTCCGTTCAGGAGTATCATAGTGAAGCTCCCCGACCGAAGGTCGGGGACTCCGGGGCGGTATGATTCCCCGGGTTTCTAAAGGATGCCTGCAAAGAGGATGTTTGAGAGGAAGTGGAAGATCACCGGGTAGAGGAGGTTGCGCTTTTTCATGTAGAGCCATCCCATAACCAGAGAGGGGAAGAATGTCAGGAGGGCTGAGACGTCTCCCCCGATAAAATACCTTGGGGAATGCATGACTGTAAAGGCAAGGCTTATGATAACGACACTCCACAAGGTATTCCCTGCATTTTCCTGCAGGAACCCCCTGAAATAGACCTCCTCCGGTATGGACGCAATGAAGAGATGAAATGCGAGTGTGGAAGGCCCTGGAATGGTAAACTCTCCCCCGGTGATCAGGATTGTAAAAACAAAGGGAATCAGAAACAGGGATGATATGATGACGGCCTTGGCAAAATCCTTGAGAGTGATATCCACGCGGATCCCGGAGTGAAGGAGCACGGGAGTCAGGACCATCAGGAGAGGTACTGCCCAGCCTACGACGGATAGGTTAGCCGTGTAGTAAATCAGTACAAGTGCGAGTATTACCACATAGCTTGAAAACAGGGGGATGTATGATTTTATCCTGTCTCTTTTCATCAGGTTATGGTTCAGCCGAGTCCCCTGCGTATCCTGATCGTATTGCCGTGTGCCTCGAGGCCTTCGGTATCTGAAAGGGTTTCAACAACAGGCGCCAATCTCAGGAACGATCTCCTGCTGAACTTGATCAGGCTTGATCTCTTCAGGAAGTCGTACACGCCTAAAGGGGAGAAAAACCGTGCCGTCCCGCCCGTGGGGAGGGTGTGGTTGGGCCCGGCTGCATAGTCACCAAGGGGTTCCGGTGTCCATTCACCAAGGAATATGGCGCCTGCATTCCGTACCAGCGGGAGCAGCTTTTCCGGGTCCTCCGTCATAATCTCCAGATGTTCCGGTGCTATGTCGTTTGCTATGCCGAGGGCCTGTTTGAGGCTCTTTACGATTATTATCCTCCCGAAGTTTCTGAGTGAACTGCTTGCTATCCCTTTGCGCCTCAAGCCTTTAAGCTGCTCTTTCAGTTCAGAGTTTACCCTCTCGGCGAGGTCTGTCGATGTTGTTATCAGTATGGAGGAGGCGAGTTCATCATGTTCTGCCTGACCAAGCAGGTCGGCGGCAATCAGCTCCGGACGGGCCAATCTGTCGGCGATTATCAGCACCTCACTCGGTCCGGCGATCATATCGATATCTACAAGGCCGAAGACCATCCGTTTTGCAGTAGCCACATAGATGTTACCGGGCCCGACAATCTTGTCGACCTTCCTTATGGTTTCAGTTCCATATGCAAGGGCGCCGACTGCCTGAGCGCCGCCTATTCGGTAAACCTCCTTTACGCCGAGGATCTCTATCGCCGTCATCAGTGCAGGGTTTATATCGCCATGGGGTGTGGGCACACAGAGGGCAATTTCCTTTACCCCGGCGACCTGTGCCGGGATGACATTCATGAGCACGGTTGAAGGATATGAGGCCTTCCCCCCGGGGACATATACGCCGATACGTTCAATCGGGCGTATGATCTGTCCCATGACGGCACCCCTGTCCCTGAACGTCCATGATTCTTCCACCTGTTTCTTGTGAAACTCCAGTATCCGCCGGGCTGCGGTCTCCAGTGCCCCGACAATACCGGGCGGGGTGAGGCGTGACAGAGCGGATATCTCTTTCTCTGGTATCTCGAATGGTGGTACTTTAAGGTCGTCAAAACGCTCCGTGTATTCCATAAGGGCACGATCGCCGCGGTCTTTAATCCCCTGAAGTATCTCACTGACGGTATCGACCGTTTTATCGTCCACGCCCTCCGCCCTCTTTTTCAGGATGGAGGTGAACCTCCTGAGAGCCCGTTCATCCTTGATAATCTTCATGGTGGTTTCTCCTTTTCAATATATGCGGCATCTGCCAAGGAATGTGAAACAACCGATCCCTTCCGTTGCAGCAGGCCGAATACCGTCTATTATAACCAATCCCGGCACCCGAAAACGCAGGATGGATATGCTTGCCCTGAAAGTGCAATTAACCCTGCCGTTGTTTTATACTCTAATCATGCCCGGAGACATAACTATTGAATATATCAGGGAATTGAAGCAGGAGATCCAATCACTCAGAAAAAGGCTCAACGACCTCACAGCGCCTCTCGATGTAATGCTTAAGAGAAGGGCTTTTTTAATACATTCAAAGGAACCCAGGGATGACCTCCTCTTTCCCGACGACGGCTGTGTTGACGATTTTTACCGTATGATGAAGGGGTATGCCTTCAGGCTCTTCCTCAGGGATGTTATCAAGATGCAGGGGGGCTTTAAAACGGATATGGTTACGAGGTACGCAACCCGTGATGTGACGGAACACTACATCTCGTTTCTCAGGGAGAAGGGGTTCATCGATCAGAGGGGGGAGAGTTTTTTCTTGAAGAAAGGGCCGGTTAAGAGCTTTGGTGAAACCCTCGAGTGGTTTGTGACGGAGATCTTTAAGCGGGAGTTCATGATAGAGGCTACCTGGGGCGTCAAGTTCAGAGGACGTAAGGTCGGGGGCGACTATGATGTGATAGGGAAGATCGATGGCGGACTGCTTTACATGGAGGTGAAGTCGTCTCCCCCAAGGCAGGTCTATGACCGGGAGGTGAGGGCATTCTGGTCGAGGGTGATTGATCTCTGCCCCGACATGGCGGTGTTCCTTATGGATACACACCTCAGGATGAAGGATAAACTCGTCCCCATGTTTGAGAAGGAACTGGGAGAGCGGTATGACTCACCTCCCGAGGTGAAGCGTATAAAGGCGGAGCTTTTTGCAGTTGAAGACAGGGTTTTTCTGATAAACGCAAAACCCTCCATAGAGGGTAACCTTGAGACGATAGTAAGCTATTTTTTAAAGAGGAGGTGCCGATGAAAGAGGAGTCTGCCGGGATATGTGCCATCTGTGCATGGAGGGCCACATGCCGGAAGAAGTTTTTTATTTCACGGAAGGATATCCGCTGCCCTGATTTTGTGAGGGATTTAAGTATCAAGGATGAAGGGGGTGCGGAAGAGGATAATAAGGAGAAGGAGGGCGAAAAGCAGGGTCCCGGTTAAAGTCGTTTCCGCTGCCGGCCGATAGTATTAACAGGGAGAAAAGACAGTGAAGTCATTCAAGGCGAAAGAGATTGTGAGTGTCCTGATGGAGAGCGCCTTCTACTTTGATCTCTCCCCCGGGGAGAGGCTCTGCCTCGTCAAGTATCTCCTGAGTGTCGGGCAGTCGTCTGCAGAGGCCGGGTAACTATCTGGGAGTGATGATCAGGTAGAAGAAGGTGGCCTTTCTTCCGGTCAGGCGGTTTATTGCGGTAATACCGATCCGGTTGGTCCTCCTTGAGAGCCGGCCGATATCCCTGATCGATATCCTGCCCGATGATAGGTCAACCCGGGGTTTCAGCCATCCTTTCTCCGAGATGTAGACGCCGATATTCTTATAGTCGACTATGTTTGATATAACCGCTTCCACACCCGTGGGGGGGTTCTTTTTCAGGACCCCGTATCCCGGACTAAAGCCGGTGACGTGCAGGGGTTCCGTATTAAGGAAGTCCTGAAATTTTTTGATGGTCGCCCAGGTGCCTACGATCGGATTTCGCGGTATCAGGAATCTGTCGGTCCAGGTGTTTACACTACCCGTGTCCTGTGTTAAGGCAGCAAGATACCCGTGCCTTTGAACTATCTCCCGGTATCTCCTGTTATACCCGCCATAGGGGTATGCAAAAAACAGGGGTCTTTCGCCGATCAGCTCCCGGAACCTGTGTTCGCTCCTGTAAAGGTCATCCTCTATCCACCGGAGGTAATCCTTCTCAGACATTCCACGGGGACGCCTGGCAAACCTCTTGTGTGAGTAGGAGTGGTTTCCGAAGGTTACGAGACCGTTTCCTTTCATTTCATTAATCTCTTCAGTCGTCAGGAAGTCGCCATACCTGCCGGCCGCCTCCATGTAGAGAAAGAGGGTGAAGGGAATCCGGTATTTTTTCAGAAGGGGGTATGCATGGGTGTAGACACTGCGATACCCGTCATCGATGGTTAACACCACTGTCCGGGGTGGTATCTTTTTTCCCTCGTTTATAAGGGAGACGAGGAAGGATAGACTCACAACATTGTAGCTGTTCTCCCTGAGATACCTCAACTGGGATTCAAAAACCGTGGATGGTATCGAGGTTGAAGGACTCCCGGGTTCGTTGAACTTGTGATAAATAAGAACAGTGGCGTACCCGGACAGGAGGTTTCCTTTTGTGCCGACTGAATATGGTGCCTGGTTTTCAGCCTTTGCAGGGGAGAAAAAGGACAGGGACAGGCTAATAGAGATAATCAGGATCAATACGGCAGTTGTCGTAGATCTCAAGGTGGTTGCTCCTGAGTATGGTATTCAGGCGGTTTACATACTCCTTCCTCAGGGTTGAGTAGTTGTCGAGGTAGGAGATCAGGTTGAGTGAGCGGGGGGCGATTACCCTCATCTCCCTGAACCTCTCATAGGCCCATCCAACGTTTATATTGAAGAGATAGTCCTCTACGGAATCAAGGGTGGAATCATACCGCGAGAGCCTTGCATTGGAGTTTATGGCCTTAATTCCCGCATCCTGCCGGAATGTCCATACTCCAAAGACGTTGTTCCCCTCAGAGAAGAACCGGGAGCTTCCCCATCCGCTCTCAAGGGCTGCCTGGGCAAGGATGATGCTCGGGGGATGGACGTTCAACCGTGTAAGCAGTTCTTTCAGGTCCGAGGTCCTGTACCTGTTGAAGAGACCGGATACAAATGTGATCTCCTTCCCCGTCAGTGTGATGTCCCTGTTGATCTTTTTGACTATGCCGAGCAGTTCAGCCCTCTGCTGCCTGATCCTGTGCTCTGCAATAAGAATGGAGGGCAGGATTATCCTGACAAATGCCTCCTTCTGCCTCGCCGCAGGGAGTCTCCTCAGTGAAGGCGTTTTCCTGTAAACAACCGGCGTTATGGATTCACAGTCGAAAGGGCTTCCCAGTATTGACTCGGGGGTGTCAATTTTTTGATAAACCACCTGTAAATCCCTGCCGCCCATCTTGACGACCTCCTCTCCTGAAAAGAGGAGGGAGACAATGGAGGCAGTGGTTATTGTACAGATAATTATGCCTTTTACAGTCTTCATATGTCCTGGATCCGAAATAAATAAATCAAATGCTGTATTTTTTATTATACCACATCTGAACTTTATAATCAAATTTCATGCCAGTGCTTTCAGATCCTGCCACGGGATTCCGCATTCCCGGTTCTGGTATAATTAAGATTATGGACCGGGATGACGGAAGCAGCTGTGGGGATGGTTCAGGCAGAGATACCTGCGGGGGAGGGATGTCCGGCACGGATATCTCCCGGGACACCTGTCCATACTGCGGGATCAGGTTTGCAAACCCCGTTGAGCTTATACAGCACGTCTTCAGATACCACAACTCCTGAGGTGAATAGAACACCGGCAGTCGGCCGGTCCTGACTCCTCAACCCGATGGGGAAATCCTCCGGAGGTAAGTCCCCGCATCAGAGAATCACCGGATTGCCCCAACATATGTCGTCTCCATCAACCCGGGCTTCCACCGTTGTCCTTCTGTGCCGTGATGTTGACGGGTGTAAGAAGGGCGGACCCGTCCCTTTGTACCGAGGTGAGGGTATCCACCCTGGCATGGGCGAAGTGAAGAGGCACAAAGAGCATCCCTTCGGGGATTTCATCGGATATTCTTGCCTTGATAAGCACGGAACCCTTCTTTGATGTGATCTTCATGAACTCACCGTCATCGACTCCGAACCTCCCCGCATCCTCTGGGCTTATCTGGACAAAGGCATCGGAGAGGACGTGGCTCAGACTCTTTGACATGACTGAGAGAGAGCCTGAGTGCTGCATAATATTCCCGGTAACCATCAGGATCGGATACTCTTCATCAGGGGCCTCTTTCAGTTCCCATTCCGAGGGGACGAACCTCCACTTCCGGTTTCCCGCTTCAGTGGGCATCTGTCCTATTTCATTCTTCAGTGTGGATAACTCTATCGTGCCCAGGTCATGCCTGATAGCCCTCGCAATGTTCCTGATGATTTTCCAGTCATGTGTGGAATCACCCGCCGGTGCCACCACCTTGGGCAGGGGTTGCGGAAGGCCCTGCGAGTTTATAAAGGTGCCTTCCTTTTCCGCCCAACTCGTTGCAGGGAGTACCACATGGGCATACCCGGCAATCTCCGAGAGGCGTATATCCTGGACTATGAGGAGTTCAAGCCCACGCAGGGTCTCTTCAATGAGATTTGCCTCGGGCATTGTGACAAGGGGGTCTTCACCCATTACATAGAGGGCCTTTAAGGCCCCGGGGGAGTAGAGCATTTCATAGAGGTCCTTGCCGCCGTTCAGCGGACGGACGTTCATCAGCCAGGCGCCGTATGTGTTTGCGTAATCAGCAGGTATCTGGAGCGCCTCCGGCCCCTCACCCAAAAGCATCAGCAGGTTGGCGGCGGCATGCACCGTCTCGATCCCCTTCTGGTTTTCGGCAGCCCCGAGTGTAAGGGTGAGGAGGCGGCTTTCTGCGTTTATAAAAGACCCGGCGACCGCCTGAAACGCATCCACCGGTATCCCCGTAATCCCGGAGACCTTTTCCGGTGAATAATCCTTTACCGAATCCTGCAAGGCATCGAGCCCCTCTGTGGTGATATCGTTTTTCACATGTACGCCTGCCTTGAAGGCAAGATTGATTATACCGTTGAGGAAGGCCGTGGCAGTACCGGGTCTGTTACGAAGCCACTTAGATGCCCTCCTGGCAAGCTTTGTTTTCCTGGGGTCCAGGACAATTACCTCCGAGCCCCCCTGCTTGGCCTCTATAAACTTCAGGCCGAAGATGGGATGCGTCGAGGTTATGTCCGTTTCAACAACAAGGACGGCCTCCTTCCCCAGAGGGGAGTCAAGATTTATGGGGTTCAGCTTGATGCCGTAAGTGTCTTCCATACCCTTCAGAGCCCAGGCAAACCCTAATCTTGCAGAGGTGTCAAGGTTATCAGTGCCTATCACTTCCCGCATGAACTTCTGGAGCATGTAGTTGTCCTCAAGGGTTGCCCGTGCAGAGCCTATTGCTCCGATGCTCTCAGACCCGTATTTTTCCTTTATCTCCTTGAGCCTCTCGGAGATAAAGTAGATGGCCTCTTCCCAGGATACCTGCTGAAACTCCCCGTCTTTCTTGATGAGGGGGGCCTTGAGCCTTGCGTCACTGTAAATAAAGTCGAACCCGAATCTCCCCTTTCCGCAGAGGTCCCCCTTGTTTATACCGATACCGTCAACACCTCTTACCCTGAGTATCCTGCCTTCTCTGAGATCAAGAGTAAGTGTGCATCCAACACTGCAGTATGGACAGATCGTATCCGTGCTCTCAAGAAACCATGCCCGGGCCCTGTACTTGTAGGGTTTGGTGCCGAGGGCTCCAACGGGACAGGCATCCACACACTGTCCACAGAATTCGCAGTCAAGAGTCTCTTCAAAGGCAGGGCTGACCTTTGTCTTGAAGCCCCTGCCTATCAGGCTGATTGCACCTACCCCCTGGTGTTCCCAGCAGACCCTGACACAGCGTCCACAGAGGATACAGCGGTTGGGGTTCCTCTCAATCAGCGGACTTGATGCCTCCGGGTCATGTTTCCTCTCGCCGTAGAACCTGCTGTGTGAGGGACCGTACTGATATGCAAGGTCCTGGAGACTACACTCGCCCGCCTTGTCACAGATAGGACAGTCAAGGGGGTGGTGGACGAGAAGGAGTTCAAGCACTGTCTTGCGGGCCTTCCTGAGTGTAGGGGTGTCCGTATGAATAACCATGCCGTTTTCCGCCGGCGTGGAGCAAGCAGCGAGTAGTTTCCGCTGCCCCTCGACCTCGACGAGACAGAGCCTGCAGCCGCCATAGGGCTTTAACCTCCTGTCCCAGCAGAGATGAGGTATATTTATGTTATTCTCCTTTGCAATGTTAAGGATGGTCATCCCCTTTCCTGCCTGGAGTTTCTTGTCGTTAATCGTCAGTTCTATCATCTCCGGAATCCTCCTTCGTAATATTCGGTTTTCTGTATTTTTCCTGTTCCCGACAGATAAGGCTATCAAAAAAACAGGTTTTTCTCACCCAAGTTGAGCGATTCTACGGCTGGCTGGTACAATGGTATAGGGTTTTCATTCATTCTCGTCCCGACATCAAGTCGGGACTCCGAGGCGGTTTTATCACCGTAATGAGTACGGGATAAAAACGGAAGCCGTTCAAACCCGATACCATAGTACCATCCGGTACTTGATGTCTATTAGGCAAAAGAATCGCCCGGTTTGGGTCTCATTTAAAATCATGTGACCGTCAACCCTCAACAGACGCTCCGGTCTGCTCTTTTTCAAACATGTCCCGCGGCCCTACCTTCACTGCACCGAACTTGCATTTCTCATAACAGGTCCGGCACTTGATACAGAGTTCCTGGTGGATATGGTGAGGTTTTTTCTTTTCGCCTGTAATCGCATGCTGCGGGCAGTTCCTTGCACATACGGTGCATCCCGTGCAGGCCTCTTCATCGATATAGAACGTTGAGAGTTCCCTGCATACGCCTGCCTTGCACCAGTTGTCATGTATGTGCGATTCGTATTCATCTTTAAAATAACGAATTGTAGTAAGAACGGGATTCGGCGCAGTCTGTCCAAGACCGCAGAGGGAGGTCTTGATAATGTCACCTGAGAGGTCTTGAAGGATTTCGATGTCTTCCTCCTTGCCGCGACCCTCGGTGATATCTATCAATCTGTCAAGCATTACCCTTGTTCCTATCCTGCAGGGCGTGCACTTCCCGCATGATTCATCAGCGGTAAACTCAAGGAAGAACCTTGCAACATTAACCATGCAGTTGTTATCGTCCATGACCACCATGCCGCCTGAACCCACGATAGCCCCTGTTTTTACGATATCCTCATAAGTGACGGGGGTCTCAAGGAGATGCTCCGGCACGCACCCTCCCGAGGGTCCGCCAAGCTGAACCGCCTTGAACTTTCTACCCTTTCTGATCCCGCCGCCTATGTCAAATATAATGGTTCTCAGCGGAGTCCCCATCGGGACTTCTATCAGGCCGATATTGTTTACCGCACCTGTAAGGGCAAAGACCTTTGTCCCTGTTGATTTCTCGGTCCCGAGGCTCTTGAACCACTCGGCCCCGTTCAGGATTATCTGGGGGATGTTTGCATAGGTTTCCACGTTATTGAGCACCGTGGGTTTGCCCCAGAGCCCCTTGTTTACCGGGAAAGGCGGCCTTGGTATAGGCATGCCCCTCTTGCCTTCAAGGGACCGCATCAGTGCCGTCTCCTCACCGCAGACAAATGCTCCGGCGCCCAGGTATATCTCGATATCGAGGTTGAATCCCGAGTTCAGGATATCCTCGCCGATGAGGCCATACTCCTTTGCCTGGTCTATCGCAATCTGAAGACGGCTCACTGCAAGGGGATACTCGGCTCTCACATAGATATAACCCTTGGACGCCCCTATTGCCTTTGCAGCTATAATCATGCCCTCAAGGACGACGTGGGGGTCGGCCTCCATTATGCTCCGGTCCATGAAGGCGCCGGGGTCGCCCTCATCACCGTTACAGAGGATATACTTCTGATCCCCTTTGGCCCTGGAGCAGAATTCCCACTTGAGTCCGGTCGGGAATCCGGCACCGCCGCGGCCCCTTATGCCTGAGTCCTTCACCTCCTTAATGACCTGTTCAGGGGTCATCTCAAGGAGCACCTTGCCGGCAGCCATGTACCCGTCACGGGCGATGTACTCATCTATACTCTCCGGGTCCACAAGGCCCTTGTTCCTCAGTGCGCGGAGCACCTGGAACTTAAAGAAAGGGATCTCGTTGATGGATGGTACGGCGGATCGTTTCTTGGGCTCCCGGTACATAAACTTCTCAACAGGCCGTCCCTTGATAAAGTGTTCCTCGATGAGAAACGGTATGTCTTCAGGCTTCAGCTTCTCATAGAAGGTGTCTTCAGGATGGATGATCAAAAGAGGTCCCTGAGCGCAGAACCCATTACAACCGGTGAGGACTACGGATATTTCATCCTGGAGTTTATGCTTTTTCAGTTCCTCGATGAGGGCATCCTTTATTTTCAGGCTGCCGCCCGCGATACAGCCCGTTCCTCCACACAGCATCAGATTGGCTCTATACATTTTATTAACCTCCGGTTCCAGGTATTATTTCAAACCACCGGGGCACGAAGTCGGAACGAGTAAAAAAGAGACCTTGTGTCCCGGTGACCCGTGTTCGTATCAGGTTTTTCAGTATGACGTTTCACAGCCCTGAACAAGGGCGAGGTCCTCCACAACCTTGCCTCCTATAATATGTTCCGTTACTATCCTCCTCGTCTTCTTTTCATCAAGATTGCAATATTTTACCGGCGGATCATCCAGTATATTTACGGTGATCATCGGCTCACGGCTGCAGAGGCCCGCACATCCCGATGTGGTTACGACAACATCTGTGCTGCCCGCCTTTTCCAGCTCCTCAAGGATAATATTCATGATATCCCTTGCCCCGGCTGCCAGTCCGCAAGTACCCATATGGACGGTCACCCTTGCCCTGTGTTTCTCCCCCCTGAGGGCGGTTTTTGCCTTATACTCCTCCTTTATCTTTTTCAGGTCTTCAATAGTAAGCTTCGGCATGGTTGCCTCCATTTTTATTTAGCGTCTGTGTATAAACTCAACAATAGAGCCGTCATTCCCGCGGTCTGTTGGGCGGGAATCCAGTCTTTTCAGTAACTTCCGGATACCCGACTACAGACTTCGGGTATGACAAAAATATAAACCGAACCACCGGTCATTTTGTAGAGACGCCATTAATGGCGTCTCTACATAGTGTTTGTTTATTAATTCAATTTTTCTATCTGTCATTCCGGCAGTTTTTAAGCCGGAATCTATTCTTTTCAATGCTTCCTGAATGCCTCGAATGCTTTCGGGGCATGACGACAAAAAGACATTTATACACAGACTCTGTTTAATATTAAACGGGATGTCAATTGTACTGATCAATTATTTTCGACACCTTGACAGGATCAACACTTCCATGTGTGTCATGATCCACGACCACCACAGGCGCCAGACCACAGGCGCCCAGACATCTGACGGTCTCGAGGGAAAACTTCTTGTCATCGGTGATGCCTCCCGCTTCAATTCCCAGGTGTTCTTTCAGCTTTTCCAGGATTTCGGTCGCCCTCTTCACATAGCATGCAGTTCCAAGACATACACGGACGTTATGCTTGCCCTTGGGTTTCATGGTAAAGAAGGAGTAGAAGGATACCACCCCATGAACCTGACTGACCGGGATGTTCAACTCACGGGCAATTATCCTCTGGACCGGGGGCGGGAGATATCCGACTATCTCCTGGGTCTGTTGGAGCACGGGAATCAATGCCCCCGGTTTGTTCCTGTTTTTGTCTATTACCTTCATGATTTCCTTCAGTTTCTTTTCAACGTCACGGACATCCAGGGGTTTTTCTTCAACCTTCTGCGCCCTGACCGCGGTGATGGCCTTCTCCGTGACATCTATAAGCAACTGGGGGGAGAAAGGTTTGGGCAGGTAATCGATAATGCCCAGTTCCAGGGCATCCTTGATGCTCTCCTGAGAGGGATAACCGGTTATTACTACTATGCCTATCTTGGAGTTGTTGTTCCTGATCCAGCGTATAAGTTCAAGGCCGTCGATCCCGGGCATTTTGAGGTCGGTCACAACGATATCGAAATCTCCATTTTTCAGAACTTCCATTGCTTCCGCTACACCTGTAACCCCCGAGACATTATAACCCTCGGGTATGAGCACCCTTTCGCAGCTCTTTATCACAACGCTTTCATCGTCTACAATCAAAATACTGCCTGGCATAATCTAACCTCCGTTTGTAAAAATGAAAATTGTATTAGGAAACCTTTCAATGTTCGATATTAAAGCTCAAGGGGCACCACCCTTGCAAGCCAGACAAGCCAGCCTTCCGAGAGGTGCTCTTTAAGTAAAGAACCGATTACATCATTGGCCTTTGTGTTGAACTCCCTGATGTCGGACGTCATGGGTGCGGGGATATCGATTATCTTACCCGATCCGGTCAGCAGCCGTGCGAAGGGCTCACCTGCCTTTACCTTCTCAACCTTCAGGTAGTCAACATAAAGCATCTCCCCGGAGGCCATCTCATATCTCAGGTCGTATCCTATCTCCCAGAGGCCGCTTTTCGTGGGTCTTGCCCAGACCCCTTCCTTGTAGAAGACAACGGGGTTTTCCCTGTCCCGCAGAGGCACTATATAGTTCCTGAATTCATTGATGTATGCCTGGCGGAGTATCCAGCCCCTCCGGTCGAATATCTTTCTTGCAACGTTTATCATGAATTCAGGGGTGAAGGGTTTTTCAATATACTCAAAGGCTCCAAGACGTATGGACTCCTTTGCGTCTTCAAGAGTGGGGTATCCGGTAATAACAACGACGTCGGTGTTCGGCTGGATCACACGGGCCTCCTTCACAACCTCAATCCCCGATACGTCAGGCAGTCTTATGTCGGTAATCAGGAGTTCATACTCCTCCTTTTCAAGCTGCCTTACCGCATCCTCTCCCCTGCTCACAGTGGTTATATTGAAACCCTCTGCTCCAAGTATCCTTTTGCAACTCAGCGTTACGGCGGGGTCGTCGTCAAGGACTATAATCTTCCCTTTATCCATTGTGCCCTCCTTTCATAAAGCATTAACAGGTCTTGTGATGAAGTTCACTCCTGCTGGTTGTGCCGATATCTTCTTGAAGCAAATTACTTGCCAGATTGGAGGTGGTTCCCGATGCCGTTCCCTTTTCCCTGAAAACAAAGGGAAAATCAGAAGGCCCGCATTCTGAGCGCTTGGTTTCATTGGAAGTACGTACAGTTACGTATAGTAAAAATATACAATATAATAAAACATTTCATTAAGTGGTGTCCATGAAAGGCGCTGAAAAAGAGGCTTCTCAGCAGGTGCTTAACCGGCTCTTGCGGTGTCGCAGATTTATATACACTGTTTTCTGTATGACAACATCTATCACTCAGGGGCAGCGAAGAATCCCTTCTCCCCATCAATCTGAACCTCGAACGGCAATATCCAGTGACCTCCTTTACGGCCTTTTGGGTTTTTCAATACCATTAAGAACTTCGAACCCCTTGACCCGTCATCCTATTTGCCTGCCCCAATCCGACCCTCGGATCAAACGGCGGATTCGTGCCCCGGGAGTCCGTTGACATAAGTAATAATAAATGGTATTATTTTTATAAAGGTGGACAAGGACTTTAAGATTCTTGATGTATCGGGCGATGTCGGACTCAGGGTATACGGCAGGACGCTTGAGGAACTCTTCACTAACGGGGCCAAAGGTCTTTTTAGCCTTATTACCAACCTCTCCTCCCTGGATGCAAAAAAATCAATAAACGTAAAGGTCTTCAGCGAATCACTCGACGGACTTTTTGTGAGCTGGTTGAATGAGCTTATCTTCCAGTTCGACACCTATGGTTTCACCGGCAGGGATGTTGAGGTAGAGATGGTGAATGAAAACGGGATCGAAGCAACTGTATGGGGAGAGGAGTTTGATCCGGAGAGGCACGAAAGGGGGCTGTTACTGAAGGCTGCCACCTATCACAACCTGAAGATCGAAAAAAAGAACGGGCTCTGGACTGCCGAGGTGATCTTTGATATTTAGGCTGCGGCTGAAACCGTAGTTTTTACGTTCAACCAACATGAGGTGTTTGTATCTTGAATTCTTTAATTTCCGGGAGGTGAGACCATGATTGAGAAGCTTCAGAGGATAGATGAGAACCGCCTGAGGGTCCCCGTCGGATTCATTGACGGCATGAATGTCCCCGGGGTGATCTATGTTGACAGGGGGCTCGAGGACCTTCTTGAAGAGGACGCCGTGCGCCAGGTTGCAAACGTGGCAACCCTTCCGGGGATTGTTGCGTCGTCACTTGCAATGCCGGATATCCATACCGGATATGGTTTTGCAATCGGTGGGGTTGCAGCCTTCGATTCGGAATCGGGTATTGTATCCCCCGGCGGTGTCGGCTATGACATAAATTGAGGGGTAAGGCTCCTGAGGAGCAACCTCACCCGTGAGGAACTGCTCCCCGGGATTAAGGACCTCGTCGGGGTCCTGTATAACAAGATACCTTCAGGTGTCGGATCCAAGGGGAGGATCCGTCTCACAAAGGACGAGGAGAGACGGCTCCTGCTGAAGGGTGCACGCTGGGCTGTCGAGCAGGGGATGGGTGAGCCGGATGACCTTGAAAAGACAGAATCCGGAGGGTGCATTGAAGGGGCGGACCCCTCCCTGATCAGCGACCGTGCCTATGAGCGTGGCCGTGCCCAGCAGGGGACCCTTGGCTCCGGGAACCATTTCCTTGAAATACAGTATGTCTCCGAGATCTATGATGAGGGAGTTGCCTCTGCCCTTGGTCTCTTCAAAGACCAGATTACCGTTATGATCCATACCGGTTCAAGGGGGTTTGGTCACCAGGTGTGTACTGACTTCCTGGAGGTTATGGAGAGGGCTGCAAGGAAGTACGGGATAGGATTGAAGGACAGGGAACTTGCGTGTGCACCCATAAGCTCACAGGAGGCGCAGGATTACATGGCAGCCATGAAGGCCGCGGCAAACTATGCCTGGGCCAACAGACAGTGCATCATGCACTGGACGAGAGAGACGATAATGAATACCCTCGGCATCTCACCGGGCGCTCTGGGTATGAGTCTCGTATATGATGTCGCCCATAATATAGCCAAGGTTGAAGATCATCTTGTGAACGGAAAAAAGAAGAGGCTTGTGGTTCATAGAAAGGGAGCAACGAGGGCATTCCCTCCGGGACATCCCGAATTGCCCGATGTCTACAGGGAAGTGGGACAGCCTGTTTTGATCCCGGGAGATATGGGAAGGGCCTCTTTTGTGCTTGTGGGGACCGAAGGGTCGATGAGTCAGACGTTCGGCTCCACCTGCCATGGCGCAGGCCGTGTAATGTCACGCCACAAGGCGATTAAGAGGGCAAAGGGGCGTGCCATCTGGAGGGAGATGGAGGATGCGGGGATCTATGTTATGAGTGCAGGCAAGAGGACGCTTGCAGAGGAGATGTCTGAGGCATACAAGGATATATCAAGCGTGGTTGACGTTGTCCACAGGGCCGGGATATCAAGGAAGGTGGCCAGGCTCAGGCCCATCGGTGTTGTGAAGGGGTGACGATTAACGGTTTTTTCAACGGCATGTTGAACCTCGATCCTCACCGTAATGCGCAGGTTTTTCAGCCGGCGGATTCCGGGAATCATGAGAGGTTTGAAAAAGCGGCTTTAGTTTGTTTAAAATACATAACAGTGGGCGGGTAGCTCAGTTGGGAGAGCGCAGCCCTTACAAGGCTGAGGTCACAGGTTCGATCCCTGTTCCGCCTACCATCTTTACCCCCTGTTCCTCAGGGAGCGCCCCGGCCTTTTTGAGTTCCGCCTTCCGGATTGAGGATTCAGTTTCGCACTCCTCCCCGAGCCTCCTTGTTTTTTCTTCCGTCCTCATAACCCTCGCCGTTGCCTCGTCATAACCGGTGAAAGCGCTGTCCGTTCATGTGCAGGGATGCCTTCCTTTTCAATATTCGGGACCCTTGTCTCTTAACCTTTGCATCACCTCGATCAGGGGCAGGTTCCTCTCGATGGAGATTCTCTTGCAGTCCTCATACTCGGGAAGAAACCGGTCTTCGCCATGGCTGGTAATTATCTTAAATCTTACCGGACCGTATTCGGTCTGGATTTTTCTGATCTTCCGTCCGATACAGACCCTTTCCGCATCGAAGAACCTGACGCCGATAGTGGTTGTTTCATTCAGGATTATGTCGATAAGGGCGTACTTAAGCGCCTGTGTGGAGAGGACATTTAAGACGATACCGGGTCTTCCCTTCTTCATCATCACGTTTGTGAGATAGGCATCGAGCGCCCCGCATCCCAACAGCCGCTCAATCAGGTATCCATATACCTGGGGATTCATATCATCAATATTGGTCTGGATGATGATCAGCGACTCAGTGAATCTTCTCCCTTCTGAAATTTGCGAGGTCTTTTCTACAGTCTCGCCGATAATGACCCGCAGCGTGTTGGACCGTCCCTTGAAGTCATGCCCTCCCGCACCGTAGCCGATTGTTCTTATTATCATGGAGGGGGGTGAACCGAAGGAGGATGCAAGCGATCTGATTATGACCGCTCCTGTTGGTGTTGTAAGCTCCCTGGCCGGACCCGAAGAATAAACAGGAATTCCCTTCAGCAGCTCGGCTGTAGCCGGCGCCGGGACAGGAAGGAGGCCGTGTGCAGTCTCTACCGTTCCTCCACCGAGGTTTATGGGAGAAGACGTAACACCTTCAACCCCGAGATGGTGAAGGCACAGGAGGGTTCCAACTATATCGATTATGCAGTCGGTTGCAGAGAGTTCGTGAAGATGGGCATCCTTCAGAGGAGAGCTGTGTATCTTTGCCTCCGTACGGAAAAGCTGTCTGAAGATCCTTGATGAGTCCTTGACAATATGCTCCGGGAGGTCTGAGTTCCCGATAATTGAGAGTATATCTGCAAGCCTCCTCAGGGGTTCCTTCTGTTGTACCTTTACATTGACCCTGGTTGCTGCTATTCCCCCTTTTACGACCTTTCTTTTTGTTATGCCGTAGTTAGCAATACCAAGCGTCCCGAGCGATTTTTTCAGTTCGTTGAGATCGGCGCCGGCGTCTATCAGCGCCCCAAGGCACATATCGCCGCTTATGCCGGAATAACAATCAAAATGTGCTGTTTTCATCTGGCCTCCGGAAGGTATTTTTCGTATATTCTAATCTATGTCGCCATTTTATTGCACGTGGATCTTGTAACCCAAATCCGCTAATTACATTCCTTGCCCGGAAGTCCCACCTTGCAGCCGGGGAGCTTCACTTTACTGCAAGTCTTATAAAAAGCCAAGCCACGATTAACCCGGCTGCCAAGGCACATATGATTTGATGGTAGGGCCTTAAAGATCTTTTGAGCCGGTGCCGGGTCTTCTTTAAAGCTGACCATTTGTTTTTAGACATGGGATGCCCTTTAGTTTTATGTCTTCGTTTGAGATGTTAGTCAAGCTCTCCGGCCAAAGGTCGGAGCCTTCAGCAAGGTACATTGTAATTATGTAAAGAGCAGGCGGTGATACGTTAAATGCAGGATAAGGCGTCGGTTGTGATTTTCGATGACATCGACCTCTCTTTTGAGTTAATCGATCTCTTCCCGGGTTTAACATATTCCCCGGACTTCCGTGTTCGACGTTCAACGCGCTGAGATTGGGAAGAGGGTGTTTATACCTTTGCGAGGAGTTCACGGTCTATCTCCATTCTTGCCTGGTAGGAGATTATATTCAGGAGGATCAACACACGTTCTTTAACAGGCAGGTCCTTTTGAAAGATTCCCATCAGACCCTTGAGCGGTCCTTCCGTGATCGTTACCTGCTCGCCGGGTTCAAAATGGGAGGGGTCAAGCCGGATGAAACCATCGTTCATTTTTGATTTGAGAAAGGTAATCAGGTTTTCATCTACACTGTAAGGGTTTCCACCCCTGTCGCCTACAAGGCTTCTTACCCCCCTGGTGTATTTCACCATCCGGTAGTACCGGCACAGGTCGAACCGTGCAAAGAGGTAACAGGGAAAGAGTTTTTCTTCTGCCACAGTCATCCGCCCCCGAAGATAACGTTTTCTCCTGATTTTGGGGTTAAACACCTCGATTCCGGTCTGCTGATTAAACTGTATCGTGACGAATTCTTCCAGCCCCGGCTTCGTATATATACAGTACCAGAAGGACATGTTCATGCCTTGAAACAATATAGCATAATAAACAGCGTTTGTCAAATCCCCGTTTCGTCAAGAAAAGATGGCGCTTTCGTGTTTTAGTTGAAGACAGGCTTAAACTTCAACTAAACATTAATCACAACGCACAGTGTCATTCCGGCTTGTCCGGAATCGTTCTTTGAGAAGGATTCCCGGCGCGCTTCACTTGCGGGAATGACAAATGGACTGTCAAGCTCTCCGACCAAAGGTCGGGGCCTTCGGCAAGGTGCATTGTAATTTATACACAGACTCTAATTCGACAAAGCAATCCGACATTTAGTGATTTATACGAGGATATTGCAGGAACGATTCCGGACAAGCCGGGACAGGGTGTTCGGGGTTCGGAAAGGTCCCGATTTCAGGCGGGGAGGGTGAGGAAGTTTTTTTCCTTCAGGAGGTCGATGACCATGTTTATGGATGTTTCGAAGTCGCAGTTTTCCGTATCGATAACGAGGTCGGGGGTTTCGGGTTCCTCATAGGGTGAGGATATCCCTGTGTAGTTTTTAATGATGCCTGCACGGGCCTTCCTGTACTGGCCCTTGGGGTCGCGACGCTCGCATTCCCGTAGTGAGCACTTGACGTATATCTCGAGGAAGTTGTCTCCACTGAAGCGTTCCCTTATGTATGCCCTGTCAGCACGGTAGGGGGAGATGAAGGAGGCGAGGACAATAATGCCCGCATCCACAAAGAGCTTAGAGAGTTCGGCTGTCCTCCGGAGGTTTTCCTTCCTGTCTTCACGGCTGAAGCCGAGATTGCTGTTTATCCCGTGGCGTACATTGTCGCCGTCAAGCACATAGGTGTGGATGTCCTCTTTGTGGAGTACCTTCTCTACGTAATGGGCTATTGTGGACTTGCCGCTTGCTGAGAGGCCTGTGAACCAGACGAGACCGCTCCGGTGTTTGTTGAGCCTGTTCCTGTCTTCCCTTGTAATGTAGGCGTTATGCCAGATGACGTGGTTTTTCATATGATCGGGGTTCTATGTCCGGAACCATGGTTAACCGTTTTTATCAGACCTTCCGTAATGATCGTCTATCCTTACGATATCGTCCTCTTCCACATACTCACCGTTCTGGACCTCGATTATCTCAAGGGCGAGTTTCCCCGGATTTTCGAGGCGATGGATGGTTGATTTAGGTACATAGGCGGATTCGTTTTCATGGATGAAGATCTCTTTATCCCCTATGGTTACCTTTGCGGTGCCCTTAACAACAACCCAGTGTTCCGACCGGTGGTAGTGTTTCTGCAGGCTCAGCTTTGCCCGGGGGTGTACCGTAATCTTTTTGATTTTATACCTGGGTCCTTCCTCAAGGATCGTATAACTGCCCCAGGGGCGCTGGGTCTTGAGGTGTTCATATGCCTCTTTTCTGTTTTCCCTGTTTAAGGTCTTCACAATATCCCCTACCTTCTGGGTGCTGCCCTTCCTGGCAATGAGGACTGCATCATCGGTTTCCACAATCAGGCAGTCCTCGATCCCGATGGTGGTTATCAGCCTCTTGTTGCCCAGGATCATTGTACCGCTGGTATCCATGGTCAGGGTATCTCCCTTCCTGACATTGCCTGAGTCGTCCTTGTCCAGGATGTCATAGATCGAGTCCCAGGATCCGATGTCGTTCCAGTACAGATCCAGGGGCATGGTTACGACATGATCCGACTTCTCGATGATCGCATAATCGATGGAGATGGCGGGCATATCAACAAAGGCGGCAATGAAGTCATCAAGACCCTTCGTGAGCATATCACCGATATCGGGTGAGTGCAGGAGCATCTCATTGGTCATCCTCTCTATGGTGAAGGCAAACATGCCGGAGTTCCACAGGTAGTTTCCGTCCTTTATGTACCTTTCCGCTGATTCCCTGTCGGGCTTTTCTATAAAACGTTCCACCCTGAAGCAGTCAAGTCCGGAGGACAACCTGACCTCCGGCCCTGCAGAGTCCTGCATCTTTATATATCCATACCCGGGTTCGGGCCGGGAGGGTTTTATACCAAAGGTGCAGATTAATCCCATCTTTGCCGCCTCTTCGGCGGCCCTTACATATTCGGCTAACCCATCCTCAGGTTCAATGACATGATCAGAGGGCAGGATGAAGAGGACGTCGCTACTGTCGGACCCGAGCTTGTCCCTGCAGTATTTCATTGCGAGGGCAATAGCAGGTGCGGTGTTTCGTCCGTCCGGTTCAAGGACTATGTTGGCCGGAGGCAGGGAGAGCGCATCGAGCTCTGCCTGGACGTAGAAGCGGTATTCACTGTTTGTCATTATAACGATGTCCTGCCGGGGAACAATTCTCAGGATGCGCCTGACCGTCTCCTGAAAGAGGGAATACTCCGACCTCAGCTTCAGGAACTGCTTCGGGTAATTCTTCCTTGAAAGCGGCCATAGCCTTGTTCCGCTACCGCCGGCAAGTATGATTGCCTTCATCCGGCCTCCTCTGCTATTGTGGGTTTCCTTTTCATGAAATCCCTGCGTAGCCTGAGTGCTTCCATGGTCTCTGTCCCGACCCTCATCACAAGGACTATCTGCTGTGTGCCGCCTGACCGAAGGAGCCCCCATCCTCTTTCAGAGACGCCCTCATGCCGCGTGTCCCGTCAAGGTCAAGTATCACAAGAGGATTGTCCCTATATAATAACGTAAAACGTCCAATCCGTTCACTATCCCTCCGTACCAGATCCGCCGTATGAGTCGTGGGTCGAATTGGGGGCAGGTGGACCATGGCTTTTCGTCTCATTCTCGTCCCGACATCAAGTCGGGACTCCGGGGCAAGCAATCCCGGTGAAGCATAACGATTTTCCTGGAAACCGCCCAAACCCATTACTCACCTACCCTTTTCATGGATT
>BDTA01000076.1 GCA_002897935.1 bacterium BMS3Abin08 | reverse complement strand
ATTCCGGTGGGAACCTTTTTAGGTTCCTCCAAAATCACAACACCTATCTTCGTGAATTCCTCCTTAAAATCATTCAGGGAATCAACCAAAAATGTCGCCAGCGTATTTTTGAATCGCCTGAGGATCCGGTCCGGCCCGGCAATGAGAAGAACAGAACCCACATTTGCGAGTTCCAATCCGGCATCCTCATACTTGAAGCGCAATTGGCATCTCTCGCCGAAGATGTCCTCATAAAAGGCAATCGCCCTGTCCAGATCCTCTGGGCTGAGGTATACTCTCATCAGTACTTTCAGTATCTTCATTCTGTTTGTCCTCTTTCGAATCTCTTCTTAAAGACCTCTTTTACTCAGCATGATGATTTTCCGTTAAAATGGGAATCCTCCTTTATCCCCGTTACAATCACCCGTTTAAATACCACGGCAATCCCTTGGCCCTGCCTGCTCTTTATATATTCATTAACCACCCTGTCAAAAAACTCCCCGGACAGGGGCGCGGGCAAGTGACCCCAGTATGGCATTCCCACCGTTCTGAACCACCCCATCAGTTCTTCTTTGGTCATCCTTATCTCTACAGATTTGAACTTCAGCTCACATCTTTCAAAACCCGCATCTTTAAGCAGACCATTATATTCTTTTCCCGGGAAATACCATGAAAAGTTAAAGCCTTTAAACGAGGTCGAGAATTCATCATCTTCCATTATATGGTTAATGATTTCCAGGAATGAATCTATATTACCCCTTGATGCAAATCCCAATGCCATACGACCACCGGGGTTTAAAGCCTTATGGAATCTTGTCAGCAATTCTCCGTGGTCCTTAATCCAGTGCAGGGCGGAGTTGGAGAATATCGCATCAAAGCGGTTTTCATAATCTACGGAGAGGACATCTTTAAGTTGAAAATCGACATTTCCGACGTCCTGCTCTCTCTTGTTTTCTTCCGCTTTTTTCAGCATATCACCTGAGGAATCTATCCCAAGCACCAACCCCTTAGGATCATTCTTTGCAATATCCAGAGTCAGGAGTCCATTGCCGCATCCAACGTCCAGTATGCTCTCTCCGTTTCTTACATTAAGGAGTTCGATGAGTTTTATCCCCTCTTCGGTCTGGTACTTTGAGAATTGCTGATAATCCCTGCCATCCCATTTAAAGGATTCCATTGTCTGTCTCTCCATGATTTTATTTCATCCAGCTTTCGGATATTTTCTCCTATATCTCAATTTTGAATCCAGGACCAATCTCCTTTATCGCCATTATTCTCTCAAATAAACTTCGAAAACACAATCCAAGCGAACCCGCCGTATGTTTTCTTAACAGGTCATTCCGGTTTCCGTCCCCCGAAGATGGCAAAGTTAAGGTAGCGGCAGTGACATCCCACATCCTCAAATCCAGCTGCTCTCAGCCATTTGAACTGGTTTTCAACCGAATCTTCCTCGAGATACTTAGAGAACCAATATTCATCATTCTCTCCGTCGCTGTCATGCTGAATTTATTTCAGCATCTCTCTGTTACGGTCTCTTTTGAGACCCTGAAACAATATCCCGAAGGCTTTCGGGACTCAGGGTTCAGGGTGACAAACCACCGATGCGCCTTTCTATTCAAGGACTATGGGTAACTGTACCCTGTCTCTCAATGCCTTCAGTACGGCATCCTTAAGGCTGCCTTTGCCGAGGTCTTCCTTGCCGGTCATCTCCTCGATATCTATTCCGACAATCCCTGTTATTGCCAGCTTTTCTTCAGGGAATTCCCCGTAGTTAGCTTCAGGCTGATATTTTTCCATCAGGCATTTCAGGGCAAATAGTTTTTCCTCACTGTCTTCAACAATATGGGCACTGCCTTTTATGATAACGCTCCTGTAGAGATATTCGGCCTCACAGGGTTGATTCTTTGCCCTTACATAGGCTATCGGGAGGTCCACTTCAAAGCAGACCCGGCTGTCCCTCTTTATGTCGTCAATCTTCTCCCCTTCCTTTGCAGTATGAAAATATATCTTCCCTTCATGATGCACGAAATTGAGCGGCTTAACCATTGGGTAGCCGTCTTTGCCGACAGTCCCCAGCCTGCCGGTATGGCAGGTATTGAGTAGCTCAATAATAACGGCTCTGTCTTTTATCTCCTTTTTTCTATTACTCATAACAACGCCTCCTCTTTGTATACCTTACAGTTATATAAGGAATGAATCCTCTTTAAAATCCAAACAAATCTGCGGCTCAATTATCTCTTTTCTAAAATATCTCCGTGCCTCTGTGGTTATAATTTCTTATGTATAAAACAAAAAAAGGCCACGGCGTTTATTGCCGTGGCCTTTGAGGTTCTCCTGAATTACCTGCTATCAGCTAATAGAATCCCTCATCAGCCTCGGCCCTTATATGCCAGGCTGCACCGAAAAGAATCTTTGCTAAAAGCAGGTGTTTGTAAAACATGGGTGAAGTATAAAACAGTCCATTTTTCATTGTCAAGGCTTTTTCTCTGTCCTTCTTGTTAAGTCACGCTTTGTACTCACTAAATTACTTTCATCAGGCGGATAAAGGCCTGTCCTTATCAAAGGCTGTCGTTTTGTACTCCTCTTAAATCCCGAATGAAAACTCCCCGCCGCAGAGACGGCGGAGTATCGTCAGGTAGAGTTTATTAGATTTAAAAATCCCCCCTCGCCCCCCTTTTCCAAAGGGGGGGATTATGAGGAAACCCCACAGCCCCGATATTTCGGGGTGGGGTATTAAAAAACTTAATCAACATTGATGCACTCGTAAAAAGTCCTGATTGTCACCCTGAACTTGTTTCAGGGTCTCATAACTTCTTGATTTATATAGATTCTGAATCAAGTTCAGAATGACAGAATAGGGTATTTCTGATTTTTTACGAGACTGTCAACATTGATATTCTCGTAAAAAATCGTCATTGCCGCGAAAGCGGGAATCCAGGAAGCGTGTAACTATCTGAAAAGACTGGATTCCCGTTTCCACGGGAATGACAAAAAAACACTTTTTCAGACTTTTTACGAGTTCATCAACATTAACCACAACGCACAATGTCATTCCGGCTTGTCCGGAATCGTTCTTTAAGTATGGATTCCCGACTCCCGAATGCGTTCGGGATTGCGGGAATGACAAATGACTGTCAAGCTCTCAGACCAAAGGCCGGGGCCTTCGGCAAGGTGCATTGTAATTTATAAACAGACTTTCATTAGACAAAACAATCCGGCATTTAGTGATTTATACGAGGATATTGTAGAAACGATTCCGGACAAGCCGGAATGACAAGACAAGCCGCAATGACGGACTGATCGAGTGTTTTCAACTCTTTTACGAATGAACCTGAAATTCATGTATTCACGCAAAAGCACGGGAAATATTAAAAGACTTTTATAGTAGATCCATAATTAAAATGAGATGAAAGGATGTCATAGGTTTCACTTAGAGGAACTCCCCTTCTCATGAGGGACAGATATATCCCGCCCCTAATTGTGTCACCTATCAGTTGCACCCCTTTAATTCGTTCATCCTCTCCTAAATAAATCTTCACTATTCCCCTTGAATCAGCTCTCTTCAGGACCCTGTCTCCTTTCTGTATGCCAAGGGAAAGGACCGGTAATCCAAAGAGGGTTACCACATTCATATCCTCTAAATGAGACTCGAATACTTTTTCAGCACCGACCATATTACATCCTGCGACCTCTCCACCCGCTACTGCATTGATATGTACGGGATTTACCCTGCTTACGCCGTAAACCTCCATCTCCGCAATGTCCCCTGCTGCATAGATATTTGGAATATTTGTTCTCATCCGGTTATCCGTCATTACTCCTGCCCCGGTTTTTAAGGAGCTGTTCCTAATCATCTCAAGGTTGGGTCTTACCCCGACGGATACAATCAATACTTTGCAGGAAATACTTTCCCCCTTATCCAGCACAACCCCCTCCAGCCTCTGCTTGCCGCCGCCCCTCTTTACGGATTCGATTGTCCTGCCTGTGATTATGTTTATGCCCTCGGCCTTTATATGTTTCTCAAGTATACCGGCAACCTCTCCATCCAGCATCCTCGGAAGCACCCTGTCCTCTTTTTCGACCACGGTAACTCTATGCCCTGTTTTCGATAGTGCCTCAGCAATCTCAAGGCCGATGAATCCGGCACCCATCACAACAACCCCTTCGGCCTCCCTGACAGCAGAGATGATCCTCTCGGCATCCGGAAGAGTTCTGAAGAAAAACACCCCGTCTCCCTCGATGCCCGGCAGTTGCGGGACAACGGGCTTTGAGCCTGCTGCTAACAGGAGCCTGTCATACACAAGTTCTCTGCCGTCAGATAGGCTTACTGTATTATCACCGGGGTTGACTTCATTGACGGCAACGTTAAAAAGTGTATTTATCTGATTTTCGTCGTAGAAATTGCTCTCCCTCATATAGAGCTTATCCTTTCCGATCTCGCCGCTGACGTATCGGGCAAGAAAACAGGGGGTATAGGCTATCTCGCCCTCCTTTGACAGCACGGTAATTTCGCAATTCCTATCCCTTTTACGAATTGCCTCTACTGCACTGACGGCGGCAACTCCATTACCTATGATTACTGTCTTCATCCCTATATCCCCAGCGCCTTCCTCTTCTTTTCGATATGGGAGACGATTCCCTCCGCTGCCTTTACGGGGTCAAGTTCCACATATGCCCTGCCGCCTGTAATCCCTTCGAGGTCCTCTGTCAGAACCTTGGTGGCCACAGGACTTCCGAGAATCCTCGGTGACGGTGCTATATGAACCAGCAGACCCAGTGCAAGCAACCAGGTGCCTATGGATATCGCCTTTTCCTGGACAAGTTCGGGAGCTGAGCCGGCGACCGGGAGCTGGCTTATCTTTACATCAAGCTTAGCTGCCAGGGCGCCAAGAAGGGTGGCGATGCGGGAGTTGTCCACACACGATCCCATGTGCCACACAGGAGGCAGTGGTGCATTGAGTCCGGCAGCCTCTCCAAGGGCGGTAAGCACCGTCCTTAATCCCTCTCCACAGTATTTATCAGTGGCATCCGGGTTCATAAAGCCTGCCTGCGCGCATATATGGGCTGTGCACCCGGTGGTTACTATCAGCACATTCTTTTTCAGGAGTTCTTCTACCATCTTCTCTGTCATAAAAGTATCTCTCAACTTTATACTGGGACACCCGGCAAAACCCACTGCACCATAGATATTTCCACTCACTATATTATCAATTACAGGCTTCAGCGGATCTGAGGGATCAACCTTCTTAAGCACGTCGATAATGGCCTCAAGTGAAAACCCTACAAGGGCAGCTGATTTCTCTTTCGGGATTGTTACCTCCCTGCCCTCCCTTTCCTTAAATGCCTCTATCGCCATACCGACGATCCTTTTTGCCTCCTCGTCTGCATGCTCGGGTTCAAAGGAGACATGGGTCGCCCCGGGAATTTTAACAGATGCCTCGGTGGTGATAATCTTTGTGTTGTAACACTCGGAGATCTTTGTTATAGAGGGCCATATACACTGGATATCCACAACCATGGCATCCACTGCCCCGGTCAGGAGTATCAGCTCCGACTGGAGGTTGTGCGCTGCCATCGGGACATTGTGCCTCATGGTAAGCTCATTGCCTGTACAACAGACACCCACCACATTTATGCCCCCTGCACCTGCTTCCTTTGCCTCACCATCGAGTTTACCGGCCCATTCGAGTATCTTTTCCGAAAGAACGGGGTTATGGCCATGCATGGCTATATTTACCTTATCCTTCTCAAGGACCCCCATGTTTGCCTCTATTGTCCTGACCCGCGGGGTACCGAACATAATATCCTGAAGATCCGTAGCTACATGCAAGCCTGCATAACCATCCACGATCCCCATTCTGAGACAGGCCAGAAGCAGGTTGGTTGGGTCTGCATCATTGCCCATAGAGGTCCTGTGCATTGCCTCTTCAATCTCGTTATGGGCATTGGAGACAAGCAGCCCCAGATTATCCCACATCGCGATTTCCTTGTCCGGCGCCCTGAACTTGAGCCAGTTCATTGGTTCACCGTCCTGCCGCGACAGGTCCTCCAATGCCTTATCCACCACTTCCGCGGCAATCTCCTTATCAGGCCTGCCGTTTATCGTAATACCAAGCCCCCCGGCCACCTCCATCAACTTATCCCTGTCGGTTATCTTATATCCCGGGGCCTTTCCTTCGATCATCTTTTTAAAGGCAAGGGCGACATGCCGGGCATGTCCCACATGTGATGCTGCACCGCCGACCTCCTCCCTCAGCAGGTTTCTGCATACTATGGTGTCCACCGAGGCACCACAGACCCCTCTGGATGCACCGTTGCCAAAGGGGTCTATCCTGCACGGCCCCATATAACACATCCTGCAGCAGCTTCCAAGCTGTCCGAAACCGCACTGTGGTTTCTGGCTCTCAAGCCTGTCAAACCCCGTCTCTATCCCTGTCTCCACCGCCTTATCCATCAAGGTCTGTGAGGCCCTGTCAAGTCTCTTTATTGCCATATTACACACCTCCCATTTTTCTTAATAAATCCAATGGCGTAACCCCGGATTTTTCATCTTTTATACTGCCCATTGCCCTAACAACGGTCTCAGCGGTAATCATCCTCTTCTCTCTGCCAAGGGCATCCACCTCACCGAACATCAGGGCCTGAGTCGGGCATGCCTCCACACAGGCCGGTATCCTTCCCTCTCTTAAGCGGGACCTGCAGAAGTCGCACTTAAGCGCCGTCTTTTCCCCGGGATTTAAAGAAATAGCACCAAAGGGACAGACCATGGCACACATGAAGCATCCCATGCACCTGTCTTCATTGACAACAACACTGCCGATATCCGCCTCCCTGCTCATTGCCCCTACAGGACAGGCCCTGATACAGGGGGCATCGGCACAATGCAGACACCTTGCAGGATATGAAAAGGAAAAGGCCTTCTCCACGTGTACCCTCTTCAGCGGTGAGGGCCTTTCAAAAATGGCTGCAAAAAGGTCTTTGGAGGAGGAATGCTCAACTGCACAGGCAATCTCGCAGGATTTACAGGCAGTGCATCTCTCAAGCTTAATGAAAACCTCTTTCATATTTAATCACCTCCCGGTCTTTACGATAATGCCGGCCGGCGCCGCCTTCCGGGCGGCGGGACCTGATCATCTATATTCCTATTATAGATGTATATTTCAAATGGTCAAGGAATTTATGATAAACGGTTGGAATGAGGTGATAAACGGCTTAAATAGAGTCTGTGTATAAACTGCGGTTTTTTGTCATTCCCGCAATCCCGAACGCATTTGGGAGTCGGGAATCCTTCTCAAAGAGCGATTCCGGACAAGCCGGAATGACGAAATAACGACAACTTTTCGACTTTATACACAGACCCTAAATGAGGGGTAGGGCCTTCTTGAGATCGCTGATTCTGCGCCTGGCAACCGGTACGGGTGGAATATCTTCCCTGTCAAAGATAATAACGGTTTGTCCCTTATTAACACGCTTTATCTTTTGTACATGATCCAGGTTGGCAATAAAGCTTTTGTGCACCCTGAGAAAATTTGAACCGGTATACCGGCTGAGTATATTCTTTAAGGTAAGGTGGAGATAATAAGAACTCTTTTCCGTAAAGACCCTGCAATAATTCCCGTCTGACTGTATGAAATAAATAGAGGATGCATCGAGAAACAGAAAAGAATCCCTGCAGCAGACCGGAAACTTTTTTAACTCCACCATCCCGCTGCGGGGATTAACTTCAGCACCCGTCTGTTCAGTTACATCTATAAAGGTCATGGCAAAAAGCGGGTCCGTTGACTCCTCCTTCATCTCTATGTTGCATACATTTATCATTAAAACCTTATTCAGTACATCGACAATCATGGCTACAGGCATATCGCTTTCCTGTCCGCTCGATCTCCGGAGGAGGTACTCGATCTTCAAACGGCTTTTTCTGTGGTGATAATGAAACACGCTCCTGCCTAACTCTGATATTGCAGAACCCAGGGCCTTGCGGGCATAAGAGTTCACTCCGATCACCCGGAAATCCGACGATAAAAGCACCAGGCCGATATTACAATAACCCTTAAAATTCTGCATCTTTAATTATAAACCACTTCTCAGGGTATGCCTCTTCCATATTATAGTGAATGGCTTGGAGAAATTGACATGATATCCCTTCCCATCAACAGGATGTCCGACAATCAACAAAGGCGCCGGCTTTATTCATGCTGAAAATTACTTCAGAATGACAACAATGCTATACATCCGGCTACACGGACAGGCTCCTATAGTTGCTGAACAGGGGTAAAGGACTCAAGGATTACGGATCTTCTTCAGCCTCCTGAAGACATCCTTTTTGCTCAACTCCTCAAGGTTAAGGGGTATCTTCCGTCGCCAGTTGGGGTATTCGTCAATGGTACCCGGGAGGTTCTGCTGATCCGGGGTAAGGAGAATATCGTCGAGGTTTATTACAAGCAGTCTTGCCGGCGTCATTCCCAGGTACCGGTAAATGGCGATGACCAGATCCTCGTTCATCTCCTTAACCGTACCGGGGTCGACAGAAATACCATCGGGTAGGAGCCCCCTGTTACCAAGCGCCCTCAGTAGTCTCCACCGGTCATATCCCCTTTCTAAAAGTTCACGCCGGTAAGTTTCATCGTCGGGGTATCGTTGAAGCTCCCTCTTAACCTCTATATCACGACCAGCCCAGAAACCGGCGAGCGTTGGGAGGTCATGAGTGGTGGCGGAGGCTATTGCCATTTCGGGGTAAGCCTCAGGAGCAAGGAACTCGTAAGCGTTATAGTCCCTTTCAAAGTAAAGGAGCCTGAAAGATAACATCCCGTACATCCTGAGGGCGTCCCTTACCTCATCTCCGACCGTCCCGAGGTCTTCAGCGATTATAAGCGTTCTGTTTTTTACGCTCTCAAGGGCGATGATCCTTAAAAGTTCCTCGTGGGGATACTTCACATATGTCCCCTTCTGAGGCTCCATCCCCTGAGGTATCCAGAAGAGCCTGAATAGCCCAAGGGCATGGTCTATCCTCATGGCACCGCAGAGGGAGAGGTTCTTTCTGAAGAGACGCACAAAAAATTCATATCCATCCTCCCTCATCCTTTCAGGGTTGAGGGGAGGCAACCCCCAGTTCTGTCCCCTGAGACTGAAGTCATCAGGGGGAGCACCGACCTCAACCCCGCGGACAAAGCTCCCCCTGTCGGCCCAAACATCGCTGCCTGAATCAGCAGAACCAAGGGCAAAGTCACAGTAAAGGCCGATTGTCATTCCCAGATCCTCCGACATCTCCTGTATGGCCGCAACCCTGCCGTGCAATAACCACTGGAGATACATATGAAACAGTATCCTCTTTCCGTGGCTTTCCTGAAATGCCCTGACCTCATCGGTATCAGGTAAGTGGTACGCTGCCGGCCAGTCCCTCCAGTGGAATACCCCCGCCCTGCTGAAATGGTCATAAAGGGCCATGAACGTCGAGTGGGCCTTCAGTACCCCCCCCTCCTCCGCCACGTATTGACTGAAAGCCTTCCCCCTTTCGCTTCCCTTCATATAGTGATTGTCAAGAAAATACCGGAATCCTGCTTCAAGGACCCTCAGCTTCAGTCTGTATGCCCTATCGTAATCAACAAGGTCCTCTTCTTTTAACCTCCTCACCTCTTCCCTGAATCTGCGGCCTTCGAGTATCTTCACTGCCTGTTCGGATTTCAACACATCCTCAACACCGTCAATATCGATATAAAGGGGGTTATGGAAGAGCCTGCTCAGGGGATAGTAAGGACTGATGCCGTAGGGCGCCGAGTTGGGGATTGAATGAAGGGGGTTGACGGCAACGAAGTCACCACCGAGTTCACCACCTACCCATCTGACAAGGAAGTCAAGGTCGGCGAGGTCTCCAACACCATGGTTCCTTCCTGAACGCACTGCATAGAGGTTGACGGAAAGCCCCCATACCCTCCTGCCCCCCTTGATAGTATCAGGCATAAAACACCCGCCGCCGGGTGCAATGATGAGTCTCATCACCCCATGCAGCCTCTCAGTGCCTGAAGTAAGATCAGCGTTGAGACTATAGTATCCTTCCTTCAGGTCCATTGTGAGTGGAAAGATATACTCCCTGACCTCGCCTTTACGGAAGGTATGCGTCCTGAAATCACCGAGTTCGGTAAGGAAGACCGTGGTTGTCAGGTCAAGGGAATCCTCACCGGTTATTCCAACCTTTAATGAAGCATCCGGTTCTGATGAAGACCGGGAAGGAACAAATATGCTGATCTCCTTCCTGTTATCCCCGTTCTGGAAGACCTTTACGGGCTCAAGCATCCTCGTTAGCCCCTTCTCCCTGATCTCCCTTATTTCATCCTCGATGCAGGAGGGGGTCTCCACCCTGTACCCAAGGGCCTGGAGGAGAGAGAGTTTTGTCTCATGGGGGACCTTTACCAGGTTCCCCCAGATATCGTGGTATTCCGGAAAGATTCCGCAGAGTTCCGAGAGGGTGTCTATTAAACCTTCACTGCTCATTACCAGCGATAATCTCCTCGAAACCGAAGTTCAGCAGTTCACCGAGACGTCTTATCTCCTCCACCCATGCCATAGCATCCGGATCAGCCTTCTCTGACAGTTCACTGATATGTGGGTAGTGGCTCCTTACCATCTCAAAATAGCTGTTCTGGACAGTCCACAGGTTCACCCCGACGGGGATCCGTCTAAAGATGGTAAGCATCCGGGTAAACCTTTTGACCGCTTTTATGCCGGGGTTCTCAATGAGGACGTTCATGGATTCCTCAAGCCTTCGTCTCACCGCAATCTCAACCTCTTTTTTTTCAAATGTCACCCCCCACCTTTTCATCTCAGAAAGAACCCCGGTGATTCTCTCCTCTTTGGGCATGTCCGAGCCTATCTCCGAGAGGAGTAGCCCCGGGAGGTAGATCTCAATGGCTGCTCTCAGGTTTTGCGGCAGGGTAAAGTGCAGTTCCTCCATGAGGTCAATGCAGCGCCTGTTTTTTTCCAGAAAACCCCGTATCATCTCATTTATTTCATCACTCCATCTCCTGCTCCACCTGGCGATGATTTCCTCCTGCCTGTCTTTGAGGATTTCTCCAAGGGTAAACAGTTGTCCCCCCTTCAGCTCCTTCAAACCCCGTATGACCTTCTGTATATCACCCTCATTAAAGGGCTTGGTGATAAGAGCATCCATCTCTTTTTTCAATGCTGAAGCGTCCAATTTACCGTCTTTCCAGACCCTGCTGAGGTAGTCTGTCTTACCGGAACAAAATGCAATATATGATATTCTCTCTTTCTCTCCCGTGATATCGGTCCTCACCTCCATCTTTCCGGACGTCAGGAGGTCCTCTCCGTTGTCAAGCCTCATCTGCTCTGAACCCTTTATCAGGAAACATCCAATCCTCTTCCGGACGGAAGACCTGTCGTAGTCAAGTGAGGATACTGCAAAGGTAGCCGCTATCTTTATTGCATCAACTTTTGAAGGGAGTACCAGATTCCTGTAAATATCCGCCCCTGTACCAAGCTCCTTCATGTTACTCCTTGCCTCAGAGAGGATCTCGATAAAGGGGGTCTCTATGTCCCTGTCTGATATGCTCCCGGCCAGATCAATGACCCTTGCTGCATATTTCAGGATCTGAACCGTCTCTATCCTTGAAATATCCGCGAAGAACCATCCGCAGCTTGTATACATGAGCATTGCGTTCCTCTGGATCTCGAGGAGGGTAAATAGTTTGATTTGTTTCTCTCCGGATAAGGGCGACAGGGCATGTTTTTTGATAAATACGGCTTTATTTTTTCTTTCGAGTATCACATCAAAATAATCGTCCCGTGCCGACCACGGGTCTTTTAACAGCCCCTCTGAATGATCCTCATATATCTCAATAAGTTGATCCCTCAGCCAGTCAAGGGCATTCCTGAGGGGGGTCCTCCATGCCTGATTCCATCCCGGCTCACTGTTTGTGGTGCATCCACAATCAGACCTCCAGCGTTCGATCCCATGGATACAACTCCATGAGGTGTTTTCGAGAATCTCAACTTCATACTCGGGGGGATGTTTTGAGAGAAATTCACCGTAGTTTGATAATACAACCCCCGGGTTGTTTTCCATAAGTTCAACTGCATAGGCAAGGGCCATATCCCCGAACTTATGATGGTGCCCGTAGGTCTCGCCGTCGGTTGCAATATGAATAAGACCGGAACCATCATCAACAGGGACGTCTGTCAGCCGGGCTGTGAGGGTTGCACCGTTATTGAGGAGATCTCCGAAGGCAATATCATGGGAGATCTTCCCGTTATAGAAAAAAACGGCTATCTTACTTCCCGGGGAGAACCTCACCAGATAAGGACGGGTGGAGTCTATTGAACCGTTGTCGATATCCTCCCACCTCCCGTCCCCGGATTTTTTTCTTACCCTTCCCGCCTGGTGCGGCGCAAGAACTGTAAATTTGATCCCCTCATCAGCCATTATCTGTAGAGTCTCCATATCGACCGCTGTTTCAGGAAGCCACATACCTTCGGGCCGTCTGCCGAACCTCTTCTTGAAATCCCTCTTCCCCCATTTTATCTGCGTAGCCTTGTCCCTTCTGTTTGCAAGCGGCATGATCATGTGATTGTATGGCTGTGCAATTGCATTGCCATGGCCACCGTGTCTCCGGGCGCTGAAGGTCTCCGCCTCAACGATGGATCCGTACACCCCTGGTGAGTATTTTTCGAGCCAGGAAATGAGGGTGGGACCAAAGTTGAAGCTGATCCAGCGGTAGTTGTTCAGGATCCTGATAATCCTCCCCTCTCGACCAAGTACCCTTGCAGCCGTATTCGGGGCATAGCACTCGGCATTCACCCGTTCATTCCAGTCGTGGTAGGGGTGGGCGGACTCCTGATGATCTATCACTTCCGTCCAAGGATTCTCTCTCGGGGGCTGATAGAAATGACCATGTATAACTATATATTTCATCAGAGATTAATAAAGCCCCGACACGGATAGTGCCTCGGTCCTTCCCTTTGGGAACCGGGCCTTAAGAGTCCCTCCCTTGTATAGTCCGCAACCCAGAACCTGCCCCCCGTACCGTACTATCACGTAACCCTCGTCAAGATCTTCGAATTCGTGCGATATACCGCCCACGGATAGAAGGGAAGAGAGTAGTTCTCTGTCGAGCTCAACAACATTCCTTGTGGCAAGACCACCGATTATCTGAAGTGCAAAGGTCATAGGCTCAAGATCTGTATCTACCCTGCTGAGAAGCCTCATGCCAACGTGCTCAAGGCGCTTCATGGGGACAAACATGTCACAGTCTTCAAGGGTGGTCATCCATGTACCCTGTCCTGACTCCAGGAACCGGTATCCGCTCAGGGCATCCTCCGGAATACCAAAACGGTCCCTGAGGTACCCCTTGATCTCCCCTATGTCTGCCTGTTTAAGCACGGCTGGATAAGGGTCCCCCTTATGATTTATGGATTTAATGGGATGGTCCCGAGGAGAGTATTTTTTCAATCTCCTCCATTATGATGTCATAGGAGATTCCACCATGTAGAAAAGGACTCCCGTTTATCAGGATAACAGGGAGTCTTATAAGGCCATGGCTGAGCATCTCCCTTATCTCGGGGAACCTTCCATCATCCTCAAGGAAGAGGTCGATATACTCAACATGGACCATATTGGGATAGTGAAAATCAAAGGAGTTCTGTAACTCCTCGGCAATCGCATGATTGGTTACCGCGTCATCGTATGACGATTCACTATAGACCAGGTCCTCGAAGGGATTGTCCAGTATCTGGAGATACACTCTCTGAATCATTGTTGTTATAGATAGATATCGGTATCAGTAACGGTTTTAAGTCAAGCTCTCCGACCAAAGTTCGGGGCTTGCCAATATCTTGATTAATTAGTGTCCGTGTATAAAGTCAGTCTCTCTATCTGTCATTCCGGCAGTCCTTAGGCCGGAATCCAGTCTTTTCAATAAGTTCTGGATACCCGACTACAGACTTCGGGTATGACAAAAACATAAAACAACAGTTTATGGACAGACATTAATTGATATTCTCGTAAAAAGTCGTCATTCCCGCGAAAGCGGGAATCCAGGAAGAGTGTAACTATCTGAAAAGACTGGATTCCCGTTTCCACGGGAATGACGACAACACAGTTTATACACAAACTCTAATTACATTCCTTGCCTTCATTCCCGACCAGCGTCGGGGTTTCCGTTTAAGCTAAGACTCAACGAGAATATTATCGATAAGCCTTGTCTTCCCAATAAAGACTGATAGGGCAAGGAGGAATCTTTTTCTTACATATATATTAACATCAGTCATCGATATATCTTCAAGGGTCTCGGGATCATAGACCGAGGCGTACTGTATCTCTCTTATCATGGGGGCCCCTTTCAGCTGCACCTCCATGAATCTTCCGACTTCACTCACGGGGCTGCCTGACCTGATCATCTCTCCTGCTTCAATCAGAGTCCTGTAGATCACGGCGGATGCCGCCCTCTCCTGCTCCGAGAGATACAGGTTCCTCGAACTCATTGCAAGACCATCCTCTTCCCGGACCGTGGGACAGACGATTATCTCTAAATCAAAATTCAGATCCCGGACAAGCCTCTTTATGATAAGGACCTGTTGATAGTCCTTCTGCCCGAAATATGCCCTGTCAGGATTTACAATATTAAAAAGCTTGGCAACAACCGTTGCAACACCCCTGAAATGACCCTCTCTGTAAAGCCCGCACAGCCTGTCCGAAAGCCCCTCAACGATGATATGCGTAGAGAAGCCATCCGGATAGATATTACCCTTTTCCGGAAAAAACAGGAGATCGACTCCGAGGTCCTCCAGCTTCATCATGTCACTCTCCGGATCCCGGGGATACCCATTGAAATCCTCTGAAGGACCAAACTGTGCAGGATTAACAAAAATGCTCACCACCGTTATCTCATTGTCCTCTTTACATCTCCTTATGAGGCTCAGATGCCCCTCATGAAGCGCCCCCATTGTGGGGACAAGCCCCACACTCTTATCCTTCATTCCAAAGGACCTTCCGGTCCGCTGCATCATCTTTACGTCTCTTATTATCTCCATTTCATTCTCTCCGTGAATGCCACGCCAGGGAAGCCGGAATGACGGAAAAACGACAACTACAGTTATTTGTCATTCCCGCAAGCGAAGCGAGTCGGGAATCCTTTTTAAAGACAGATTCCGGACAAGCCGGAATGACGGAAAAAGGATAACTGTTCGACTTTATACACAGACTCTAATTACATTCCTTGTCTTCATCCCCCCACTGACAGCGGGGAGTTTCAGCAGGATTCATGTAGGGCACTCACCCTTTTCCGGCGCAAGACTCACTTTCCTTCATCCTCCCTGATGGTATCCACAAGGGTATCGATCAACTCCTCCTCGGGAACCTTCCTTATTACCTTCCCTTTCCTGAATAGAATCCCCTCTCCCTTTCCGCCTGCAATACCGTAATCCGCCTCCCGGGCCTCACCGGGACCGTTAACCACACAACCCATTACCGCAACGGTAACAGCGGTCTCCATACCGGATAGTCTCCGCTGGACATTCCTTGCAATCCTTATAATATCTATATTACAACGGCCGCATGTCGGACACGAGACAAGATCCGCACCTCTGCTCCTTAACCCAAGGGACCTCAGAATACCATAGGCAACACGCACCTCCTCATATGGCGCTGCGGTAAGGGATACCCTGATTGTATCACCTATCCCGTCATAGAGTAAAATTCCGAGTCCGACAGAACTCTTAACAACTCCCGTAGGAGGAGGTCCTGCCTCTGTTATCCCAACATGAAGCGGATAATCAAACCTCTCTGAGAACATGCGGTATGCCTCAACCGTCAGGGGCACATCGGAACCCTTCAGAGAAACCTTGATCATGGTAAAATCCATCTCCTCAAGAATACTGATATGCCTTGCCGCACTTTCCACAAGCGCCTCAGGTGTCGGACTCTTATGCCTCTTCAGGATATCCTTCTCCAGGGACCCCGAGTTTACACCTATCCTTATCGGTACCTGCCTCTCCTTTGCCGCATTAACAACCTCCCTTATCTTCCATTTAGCACCGATATTCCCCGGGTTTATCCGCAAGCCGTCAACACCCATCCCTATTGTCTCAAGTGCAAGCCTCCAGTCAAAGTGTATGTCGGCAATCAAAGGGATATCGATCATCTTCTTTATCTCACCAACGGCAACCGCCGCCGCCTTGTCAGGCACAGCGGTGCGGACGATCTCGCACCCCTCCTTCTGAAGCCTCCTGATCTGCCTCACCGTGCCCTTCACATCCGCTGTATCGGTTTTTGTCATGGACTGGACGGAGACAGGTGCGTCACCGCCGACGGCGACCCCCCCGACCAGGATCTTCCTTGTCTTTTTCCTCTTTATCATCTGTTCACCACCAACGGTCTCGGCCTTTTAACCGATATATGCCTCTTTGCCCTGAATCTCTGTACGGCCCTCCTGTGCTCAGACTCGGTAATTGAAAAATAATGTCTTCCATTGCTTTCCGATACAAAGTAGAGGTAGGGTACATCCGCCGGAAACAGGGCGGCCCTGATTGATTTAAGCCCCGGAGATGCTATGGGCCCAGCGGGAAGACCCTTTATCTGATAAGTATTGTATGCCGACTTCCTCTTCAGGTCTTTAAGTGTGATACCCGCAGACTGGTCCTTGACACCATAAACCGTCGTGGGGTCTGCCTGCAGTGGCATCCCTCTCCTGAGCCGGTTATGAAAGACGGCGGATATGACAGGCCTCTCATCATCAACCCCGGTCTCTTTCTCGATAATTGAGGCAAGTGTAAGCACCTCCCTCTCGGAAAGACCGATCGCCTCCGCCCTTCCGTGCATTTCCTTATTGAACTGTCGCCTCATGTTTTCAACCATCTCTCTGATGACATATTCCCCTGAGGCCCCCTTTGGAAATCTGTACGTATCGGGAAAGAGATATCCTTCCAGCGACGGGGCTTCAATACCTAAGCTGTTGAGAAAACCCCTGTCGTAAGCGAGACTGAAGAAGCTGTTCTCAGCGATAATTCCTGAATCATCCAGTCTCTTTGCTATCTGCCAGAGGTTAAAGCCCTCCGGAATTGTGACGGAGACCTCCTCTACCCTCCCTTTAACAAGGTTGGACAGCACTTTGAAGGGTGTCACGGACCCGCTGAACCTGTAGTATCCGCTCTTTATCCTGCCGTCAAGATTGAGGACTCTGCCCAGGAATGAAAGGATGACCCCATCCCTTATAAGACCTTTTCTCTTGAGAAGTGTCAGGGTTTCATCATAGCTCAATCCCCTCCTGATGGCTACTTCTTTATCTGTGTTCAGAGGCAGGGGAATAAAAACCGAAAAAATATAAAAGAGTCCTGTACACAGAAGTACCAGGAATGAAGCAAGAATCGTTCTGCCGTAACCCATAGATATAATATAAAATAAACTCAGGGATAAAATCAGATCGGGCGCATATAAAAAAGGGGCAGGGCATATTCTGCCCTGCCCCTGAAGGTTAACAATTAACTCGCTTAGTACATACCGCCCATACCACCCATACCACCCATATCAGGGGCTGGCATCTTATCTTCCTTTTCAGGCAAGTCGGTGATCATTGCCTCTGTCGTTACCATCAGTGAGGCAACCGAGGCAGCGTTCTGAAGCGCCGTCCTTGTTACCTTGGTCGGGTCTATAATGCCGGCCTCAATCATATCGCTGTACTCCTCTTTGTGGGCATCATAGCCAAGGTTGTGCTCCTTTGATTCCTTGACCTTTTCAACCACGATGGCGCCTTCAACCCCGGCATTGTTGACTATCTGCTTTATAGGCTCTTCAAGTGCCTTCCTTACTATCTCAATGCCGATCTGCTGGTCGTCCTCAAGATCGAATTTCTCGAGACTGGAGAGACACCTCAGGAGTGAAACACCTCCACCCGGTACAATACCTTCCTCCACTGCGGCCCTGGTGGCATGTAGTGCGTCCTCGACCCTTGCCTTCTTCTCCTTCATCTCGGTCTCAGTTGCAGCTCCAACATTGATCACGGCAACACCACCGGCCAGTTTTGCAAGGCGCTCCTGGAGCTTTTCCATGTCGTAGTCAGAGGTGGTCTCCTCGATCTGTGCCTTGATCTGTTTAATACGACCCTGGATAGTGGAGCTATCTCCGGCACCTTCAACTATGGTGGTGTTCTCCTTGTCGATATTTACCTTCTTTGCCCTCCCGAGATCATCTACCCTTACGGTCTCAAGCTTCATACCAAGGTCTTCGGAAATAACCGTAGCACCGATGAGGATTGCGATATCCTCGAGCATCGCCTTCCTTCTCTCACCAAAACCGGGGGCCTTCACTGCAGAAACCTGGAGGGTGCCGCGGAGCTTGTTTACTACAAGTGTGGCAAGTGCCTCGCCCTCAACATCCTCAGCTATAATGAGAAGGGGTCTGCCCATCTTTGCAATCTGCTCAAGGAGCGGCACGAGGTCACGCATGCTTGAGATCTTCTTGTCGTGGATGAGGATATATACATCCTCGAGGCTGCACTCCATCCTCTCCGGATCGGTAATAAAGTAAGGGGAAATGTACCCCCTGTCAAACTGCATACCCTCAACCACCTCAAGGGTTGTGGCCATGCTCTTTGCCTCTTCCACGGTGATCACACCATCCTTGCCGACCTTGTCCATTGCATCGGCAATCAGATCACCTATGGAGGGGTCGTTATTCGCAGAGACGGTTCCTACCTGGGCTATCTCTTTCTTGTCCTGGACCGGCTTGCTCATCTTCTTTAATGCCTCGACTACGACCTCAACGGCCTTCTCAATACCCCTCTTAAGATCCATGGGGTTTGCACCTGCTGTAACATTCTTCATGCCGTCACGGTAGATCGCATAGGCAAGGACGGTTGCCGTGGTGGTACCGTCACCTGCGGCATCCGAGGTCTTTGAAGCAACCTCCTTAACAAGCTGGGCTCCCATGTTCTCAAAGGGATCCCTGATCTCGATCTCCTTGGCAACGGTCACACCGTCCTTGGTAATAGTGGGTGCACCGAACTTCCTGTCGATAATTACGTTACGGCCCTTTGGGCCAAGTGTGGCCTTCACAGCATCTGTAAGAACAGTGACGCCCCTGAGTATGGCGTTTCTTGCTTCTTCGTTAAATAGTAACTGCTTTGCCATATCACCAACCTCCTTAGTAATTTTCTTGAGTGATTTTCTTATTCTGCAACTATTCCAAGAATATCTTCTTCCTTGACAATCAGATACTCCGTGCCATTCATCTTTATCTTGGAACCTGAATACCTGTCGAACATAACCTCGTCACCGACCTTAACCTCCTTGACCTCTGAGCCGATGGCCTCAACCTTCCCCTTCTGGGGCTTTTCCTTGGCGGTATCTGGCACGTAGATCCCACCGGGTGTCTTGTCAACATCCTCCGTGTAAGAGATGAAGACCCTGTCTTTGAGTGGTTTAAACTTCATGGCGTTCTCTCCTTTCTTCATTAGATTTTTGTGTGGCTTGTTAGCACTCACCTGAGGTGAGTGCTAATATAAAAGGTTTTACACATAAAGGGCAAGTTCGGATATGGCAGGATATTGGACGTTAGTAGCAAATAATGCGGATTTTCTCAAGATTCATTGCATTTTCGCATTTTTTATCAAAATCATTTACCTGTCTCCTTCTTTTTCCTCTCAATGAACCGTTCGATCTCCTCATTAAAGAAGTCCCCCTGCGTCCTAATCTCTGAAGGTATTCTCATCTGATACAGTTTGAACCCCTCTGATAGCTGTACCTGGAAGACCTCCCTGAAGTTTCCATCGGCTATGGCTTCCGCCGCCTTCCTGGGGTTGTAGAGATAGAGGTCTGAAAGCACCGTTCTTGCAAGCCGGCGTGCCCTCTCCACACCGGCGGCATGGGGCGCTGCCTTTTCGGTAACCGCCTTCTCCTCCGGTTGGGGGGGATGCTCCTCTGCCGTCTCCTTCTCAACCCTCCCTCCCTCTGTAAGGGCCCTGATCTTCGCCAAAAGGAGATCCTCAAGATCAGGTTCTTCTATATAATCGTCAGCACCGTACAGTGTTGAGGGAGGCCGTTTATATCTCCGCTGGTCATATACGGATGTAATGAGAATTACCTTTATATCCCTCGTCTCCGCCCTCTCCTTTATCCTCTTAGTAACCTCAAAACCGTAAATCTTGGGGAGGGCAACGTCTATAATTATCAGGAAAGGCAGCTCCTTCATCGATTTTACCATTGCATCGATTCCATCCTTTGAGGTAATTACTTCGAACCCCTCTCCCTTGAGTATATTCAAGGCCCGTTCGATGAAAGAGTCGTCTGAATGTGCCACCATTATCAGACGCTTGTTGATCTCTTTCCTCCTTGCAGAAGGCCTTTTTACAAGAAGGACTGTGTCACATTTCGGGCAGCAAAATCTGCTGCCGTCCGGCGAGATCTTTTCGTCGTGGATCTTTAGCCTCACCTTGCATTTCGGGCAGATTACTACCACGATTCCCTCCCCGAAAGAGACAGCGAGACCCTCATTCCCTCCACCTGGATTTTGGAAGCCACAACCTGATTGTCAACAGACCAAAGAGAAAACCTCCGACATGGGCAAACCATGCAATACCTCCCCGAGCCATCAGCCCCTTGCTTAACAAACCGTTTATCACCTGTATAAGGCCCCAGAAGCCTATAACGAAAAACGCCGGAATTTTTATGATAGTAACAAAAAACCCAAAGAATACTAAAGTATGCACCTTTGCGCGGGGATAAAGCAACAGATAAGCCCCGAGTATACCGGCAATCGCTCCGCTCGCCCCAACCATGGGAATCCGTGAACCGGGAGAACTCAGTGCATATGCATATGCTGCCACTATTCCGCTTATTAAATAGAATACGAGGAACCTGAAATGGCCCAGCCTGTCTTCGATATTATTGCCGAAGATCCAGAGATACAACATGTTACCCCCGATATGAAGAAACCCCCCGTGGAGAAACATCGATGTCAACACGGTAAGGGGTGGGGAGATGGGCTGATCCCCGCCGAAGGACAGCAGGTTCTTCGGGATTGCGCCAAAGTTAAATAGAATATATTTCATACCCCCCGGATACATTATCTCAATCAGGAAGACCAGGGAGTTCAGCACAATAAGCCCTATCGTGATATGGGGGAAGGTCCTTGTTGGGTTATCGTCGTTAAAGGGTATCATCGATCAAAGTACGTCAACTTCTGACTTCAATATAAAAGTTTAACAGTATCCCGGGAAGTCCTTTTGCCGTTCCAAATCCGCCGATTGAAAACCTGTATATTCCAAATCCTGCATGGAGACCGGATATCTTTAAAGAAATAATTGAAGTTTACTTACTAACCTTCTAAATTATAACATATTTTACTTGACAAGTTTGATAAAAAGGTGTTTTAATTATGGTATGCCCATTACGACCACCCAGACAGGTCGCCCGGTGGCTACCGTTCTGATAGTGGACGACCTTGCTTCAAACCTGGAACTGATTGAGGCGGTTTTCACCTCTGAAGGGTTCAATGTGGTTAAGGCGGAACATCCGCGTACGGCCATAGATAAGTTTGAACACTACACACCCGATATTGCGGTAGTGGATGTAATGATGCCGGAAATCGACGGATTCCAGCTCTGTCAGATACTAAAGGATATGGCCGGAAAGAACTACTTCCCTATCATACTCCTTACCGCACTTTCCGACAGGTCAAGCAGAATCAAGGGCATTGAGTCCGGGGCCGATGACTTCATCAGCAAACCCTTTGACCATAAGGAACTCGTAGCCAAGGTCAGATCGCTCCTGAAGATCAAGTCCCTCCATGATGAACTCGAACACTCGGAAAACATAATACTTACCCTTGCAGTTGCACTTGAGGCACGGGACCCTTATACAAAGGGACACTCCACGAGAGTAGGCGAACTTTCAAGGGAGTTCAGCGCCTTCATTGGGCTTACCCCGCATGACCAGGAACTGGTAAGAAAGGCGGGGCTTCTGCACGACATCGGAAAGATAGGTCTCAGCGAGTCCCTGCTGCTGAAACCTGCCCCTCTCTCGGACGAAGAACTGACCATCATCAAGCAGCACCCAATCATCGGTGAAGAAATCTGCAAGCCGTTGCATTCCCTTAAAAACATCCTGCCTGCAATAAGGCATCATCATGAACGGTGGGATGGCCTCGGCTTTCCCGATGGTCTCAAGGGAACAGAGGTCCCTGTTCATGCAAGGGTGCTGTCCATAGTGGACTCCTTCGATGCCATGTTATCCGAACGGCCGTACAGGGAGGGCAGGAGCTATAAAAACGTTCTGGAATTAATGAACGAAGAGAGGGAGATGGGACAATGGGACCCGCAGCTTCTGGACTATTTTATCGAGATGACGGCAATAATGGGTGAGGATATTCTCCTGCATAATTCAAGGATGATTTTTAATCTGAAGGGATAGGTCATGATAAAGATAGCTATTGCGGGAGGGAATATTGCAGGGGGCGCACTCCTCTCGCTTCTGAGGACGGAACCCCGGTTAAAGGTTGTATCCCTCTACGAAGAAAACCCCGACGCACCAGGTTGTCTTCTTGCCGTAAAATGGGGTATCCCGGTCTGTAAGGAGATAGTATCCCTATCGAAACAAAGCCCGGACATTATCATTAACGTCACAGGGGATTATCAGATGACACGGGAGATACAGAATCTCTTTGGTGACCGGATTGAGACCATCGATTCAAAGGGCGCCAAGATGATCTGGGACATCATCGAGAGGCAGAAAAAGGCAAGGGTTGAGACACTGAAGACCCTGCAGGATCATACCGTCCTCGGTAACATTCTTGAAATATTCTCTCAAAAAAATAAAACATCATTCCTTGAAAAAACACTCAAAGGGGCACTCCAGATTGTAGATGCCCCTGCCGGAAGCATTGTCACTTACCAGGGTGGCATGATAACCCTCATGACATCTATGGGGTTAAGCAAACGGTTTCTCGAAAACATCGGCAGTTCCATCCAGGCAGGGGGGCTTACGGAAAGGGTTTTAAAGGACAAGAAGATGGTCGAGATCCAGGACACCCTGACAAGCGATTACAATAATCCGGCATTCCTGATTGAAAACATAAGGTCGGTTCTTGCCGTGCCCCTGTTGATGGGCGACACCGCAACGGGCATACTTTTTATAGACGACTTTAAACCCCGGAGATACTCCACAAGGCAGAAATCATCCATTGCGCTCCTTTCGCGTATAATTGCAGAGTCAATCGGCAGATATAACCTTTCTTCAAAGGTTTCACAGAGTAGCGTAATCCTTGAAACCCTGCTTCATAACACAAACGACCTGGTGCTTATAACCGATGAAGAGGGCATTGTGACCGAATGTAACGATACAGTCTCAACAATGGGGGCCGGGAGGGATGATATTATAGGTAAACCCTTAAGTCACCTGCTGAACAGTGAAGACAAATCCATACTCCAGAGGGAGCTTGACAGGAAAAAATCCGTCAGACACTTACCGGTAACAATAAGCTTCCCCTCGGGATCGGATCCTGTAAAGACGTGCGAGTTCATGGTCAATGCAACTGTATTAACCGACAAAAAGGGGAAGACAACAGGGGGGATATTCGTCCTGACCGACGTAACCGCAACAGCAGAACTCAAGAGTGAGATGAAAAAGAAGTCCCTGGAGCTGAATGAACTTCAGGAGATCCTTGAAGAAAAGGTTGTTGAGCGGACCGAGGTTCTCGGAAGGATCAACAGGGAACTGGAGCGGGCAAATCAGCTCAGGGGGAGATTCATTGCAAATATGAGTCATGAACTGAGAACCCCCCTGAACTCAATTATCGGTTTTTCCGATGTTCTCATTGAGGGCACCTTTGGCGACCTCAAAGAGGAACAGAAGAGGTATATATCCAACATACGACTGGCCGGCAAGCACCTTTTACAGTTGATTAATAATGTCCTCGACCTTGCCAAGATCGAGGCCGGAAAATATGAACTTCAGTATGAGGCATTCTATATTGATGAACTCTTTCATGAAGTGGTCAACACAATGAAACCACTTGCAGAAAAGAAGGATATAGTCATGACTGTCACGATAGACCCCGACGTCGAGCAGTTGATTGCCGACAGGATCAAGATAAAACAGATACTCTACAACCTCCTTTCAAATGCAATCAAGTTCACACCCGAAGGTGGCACCGTTGAAATACAGGCGGAGAAGATGAGGTCTGAAGACATCGAATCCGTCAGGTTTGTCGTAAAGGACAACGGTATCGGGATACCCCCAGATGATATAGAGAGAATATTCGAGGAGTTTGAACAGATTGACTCATCCCTCTCACGCCGGCAGGGGGGGGTGGGCCTTGGACTTGCTCTCACCAAAAAGCTCGTGGAACTCCATGGTGGAAACATCAGGGCTGAAAGCACCCTGGGTAAGGGAAGCACCTTCTCATTTACCATACCCTCAGGCACCGTAAAAGAGGAGGCGGAGGTTACGGAGGTCGAGGCCGTTAGGCTGAACTTCCCGTGGATGAAGGAAGAGGCACCCCTGATCCTCGTAGTCGAAGACGACCCTCCGACTGCTGAAATACTTACCCTCCACCTGTCCCAGGCCGGGTATAAGGTAGTTCATGCATACGATGGAGAAGAGGCGGTAGCTAAGGCCAGACAACTGAGACCCTTTGCCATAACCCTTGACATCATGCTTCCCAGAAAGGACGGATGGGAAGTCCTGCAGGAACTGAAGGCAGACAGCCTCACCTCCCAAATACCGATAATCATCCATTCGATTGTTAATAACAAGGACCTTGCCTTCGCCTTAGGGGCCACGGACTACCTCATCAAGCCCCTTGACAAGGACGACCTCCTCGGGAAGCTCCAGGAACTGTCTCCTTCAAAGGGAAAGGTCTCCTTACCGCAGACTGTGTTACTCGTTGAGCCTGAGACCAGGGAATCAGAGGATCTGAAAGCCCTGCTGCAGAATGAAGGTATCGTGACCTACAGTGCGGAGGATCTCAAGAAGGGGGTCGAGCTTGCGGTGGCGCTCAGGCCAAACCTGATAATGCTCAATATTGAATCTCCCACCATCGACGGCTTTGAACTTATACAGGAGCTTAAGATTAACCAGTCCACCAAGGACATCCCCATCTTTATAATGACGGACAAGGATATGTCCGTGGAGGACAGGATGAGCCTCCTCGGCAAGATTGAACGGATTATCAAAAAGCATGGTTATGATGCCAAGGAACTTATCAACCATATCAAGGAACTGGAGATAATATATCCCAAAAGGGCCGGGCTTATTGACGACCTCACAGGGTTGTTCAGTCACCGCTACTTCCAGATACGCCTCGCCCAGGAGGTTGAACGTGCCGGCAGATACAAACTGCCACTGATACTTGTAATCATCGATATCGATCACTTCGGCCATTTTGTTAAAAACCAGGATGAGTACAATGGAAACCTCGTCCTGAAAAAGGTTTCCGAACTCATACGGAAAAACATCAGGGGATCGGATATCGTGGTCCGTTACGGGGGAGATTCCTTTGCCGTACTCCTTTCGAACACGGTGCTCGGCGCCGGACTTTCCCTTAGCAACCGCTTTAATGCAATAATAAAGAACTACCCCTTCCATGGTGAGGAAGTTCAACCAAAGGGGCGGATAACTGCGAGCGCGGGACTCGCCTTCCTCGAGGGCCAGTCACCGGAGGAGTTCATACTCTGTGCTGAAAAGGCGCTTACCCATGCTATCAACAAGGGGGGTGACCGGGTTGAAGTATACTCAACAGAAATGGAAAGGGCTTGCCAGCCATAAACCCCTCTATGATATCATCAGTACCGCCCTGGGTGACTTGAGGATCACCTATATACCGGGGGAACACTCCGTGGCCGTCCTCCTTACGGTTGAGTTCCTCTTATCAAGAGAGGCGGGCGCAGAAGAAGACCTTGCCCTGAAGAAGCAGGCCCTCCCCGAAGGGATCAGAAGACAGTTCAACCGGTACATTTCAGGAAAAAGAAGGAACTTTGATATACCGGTATGGATTGAAGGGACTGATTTTGACAAACGCGTATGGCAAGCCATGAAGGATATCCCCTACGGTGAAACAAGGACCTACAAATGGGTGGCTGAACGCATCGGGCTTCCGGGTGGTGAACGCGCCGTGGGCGGGGCATTGAGCAGGAACCCTCTCTCGATAATACTCCCCTGTCACAGGGTCATACAGTCTGACGGCGGACTTGGTGGATACTCATCCGGTGTGGAAATAAAGAGGAGGCTCCTTGAAATTGAGTATTACAACTCCCTCTGATCCCCGATTATCTTAAGGACTCCCCTCCTGATCCTCTCGATATAATCCAGAAATTCTCCTTCCTCTCCTTCAAACCTCATCAACCCCGGGAGGAGTCTCAAGGTCTCTGAACCTGCTTTAACAACATTCTCCTCATTCAGCCGCAGCAGGGTCTCAACCGTCCGCAAGTACCGATATGCCTTCAGGAGACGTTCAGACTCGGCACCGCCTATGGCGCCAACCCCTGCCAGTCTCTTTAATGCCGTTGAGGTGTTCTGTACAGTGACCGAGGGTTGTCTTCCTGCATGTCTGAGCTGAAGCCACTGTGTGTAAAACTCTATATCCCCAATACCTCCGGGCCCGAACTTTACGTCAATCCCTTCACCCTCGGCAGATACCTCTGAAACGATTCTCTTCCTCATCCCCTTGATAGCCTCCAGGCTCACCCCTTCACCCCTCCGGGAAAGCACCTCTCCCCGCAGCTTCATAAATGCCTCCCTGAGCGACCTGCTGCCGGTAATAGGCCTTGCCTTCAGCAGGGCCTGGACCTCCCAGTCCTGTGCGCTGTTTAGATAGTAGTTACCGAAGCCGTCCATATCCTTTACAAGTGTCCCCTTTGACCCATCCGGTCTCAGGCGTACATCGATCGCATAAACCTGCCCCCTGTCGGTATAGGTTGTCAGGATCTTCAACACCTGTTCAGCTACCCTGGCCGCCTTATCATCCTCGGCAACAAACATAAGATCAAGATCCGACCCGAAGGTGAGCTCACGCCCGCCAAACTTGCCCATCCCGACCACTATCAGCCCCGCTGAACCGGCCGGCCCCTGTACGACAAGATCCAGTATTGCCTCTGCCAGTCCTGTAATAAACCTCATCATAACCCGCAAATCAATGACTTCCATCAGATAAAAAAGTCCGATCCTGAATTCCTCGAAGCGTTTATACTCTGCAATCCGGCAGGGTACTATTTCTCCTCCGCCGGCATATCGCGAGAGTTGACTCCTCAGATAACCGCGCCTCTTTCTGATGGCTGTCTCCTCGATCAAGAGGTCAAGGTAGATACGGTCACTTAACAACACCCTGCTCAGATAACTGCTTACCGAGAATATCCTTGTTATTCCGCCGATAATCCTGCGCTGTTCATAAAACCATTCGAGGTATGCCTCCCTTGCACCATAGGCAGAGAAGAACTGTTCAAGCCCGTTAAGCGCCCTGTCAGGATCCTCTGCCCTCAGTGCCTCCTCCAGAAAAAGGGGAAACACCTTCCGCATCGTTGCCCTCTCCCGCTGGGTCTTGAAGAGCGCCATTTTTTCAGTCATTTTTTTCAGATTGCGCAGGGCATTGTCCTGATTCCTTACCCCCCTCAATGACAGATACCCCTTCAGTTCTTCATCCTTCAGATCACCCTCAAGCAGTGTAAGGGCCTCGGCGTGTATATCCTCCTGTGTCCCAAGAAGTAAGTTGTACATGCTCTTGATGCCCATCCTGCGCACCCTGAGTTCCATCAAAAACTCCCCGCGTGTAGTATGTCCCATCTTCCTGGCCAGCACATCGAGGTCATGCCCATCCTGCGGCAGTTTATGAACCTGGAGGTCATCCCTCATCTGGAGGAAGTGCTCAAGCCGCCTCAGATAGAGATAACTATCAAGGAGGCCTGAAAGCTCATTGTCGGGTATAATCCCCATCCTTCTGAGGGACTTGACCGCATCGAACATCCTGTTCGTCCTCAGGGCATGGTTCTCTGCACCATAGATGAGCTGCAGTGTCTGAACGAAGAACTCCGCCTCACGTATCCCGCCATATCCCCTCTTTATATCGTCCCTTGAGAAGGTGGAATCTATCCTCTTCTTCATCGTCCTTATCTCCTCAATCTCGGAATAGTCAACCGTCTTCCAGACAAAGGGACTTATTGAGTCCATGAAATCCGCACCGAGGGCCGAATCACCGGCAACCTCCCTTGCCCTTATGAGCACCATCCGCTCCCAGGTCCTTCCCCACGACTCATAATAACTGCGGTACGCACTTAACGGAAGGACAAGGTCCCCTTTCTGTCCCTGGGGTCTCAACCTCAGGTCGACCCTGTATCCGATACCGCTCTCCGTCTGACCGGACAGGAGCCTGTTAAAGATCTCAACGACCTTGCAGAAAAACCGGTGGACACCGATCCTGTTGACCCTCACACCTGCCGGGCTCATGACACCCGCTGTCTGTCCTTCTCCCTCATAAACCGCCATGAGGTCAACATCGGAACTGTAATTCAGCTCAACTCCCCCCAGCTTCCCCAGCCCGATCATCGCTATACGGCAGGCCTCGGGGGGGTCACCGTATCTCCTGCTGCAGTACCGGAGCGACCATTTAAGGGCAAGGTCTATAATCACATCAGCCAGAAGGCTCAGCTCTTGCATTGACTCTGTAAACCCCGCCTCCCTTAGGAGGTCCCTTAACGTTATCCTTAACAAAAAAGCCCTTTTCAGGTAACGGACCGACTCCATGGCCTCGTTTAAATCAGTCAGTTCCTCTACCTTGAAAAGGTCTTTCGCCCCCGCCACAACAACATCCCTTGTAACAGGGACTTTGACCCCTTTCAGTGCCTTTAAGAGAAGTTCGGGGTTGTTTACCGAAAAGTTCGTCAGGAAAGGACTGCAGGAAAAGAGGAGGGCAATTTCATGAAGGAAGGGATGCAAGGGCTCAAGTTTTTCCTTAAGTTCAAGGAGCCTCCGGAGCCCCCGCTCGGCCATGACAGGATCAGGCATCGCCTGTATGATGGGTCCTGTCTTTTTAAGCAAGAGAGTTCTACCCCCTGTCAAGCTCTCCGACCAAAGGTCGGAGCTTGCCAATGGTATGCCTTACAGCATAGCAATGTAAGGTTTTGATATTTTATCTTTATATTTGCCTCCGGCACTTCGGTGCTTTCGGCAAAGAACATTGTAAGGAAAACTTGATTAATTATATTCCTTGCCTTCATCCCCGACCTAAGGTCGGGCCTTTCGGCAAGGTGCATTGTAATTCAACCCTTCGAAAGGGGTTAAGATTGTCCGGGCTTATTCAGAATCCGGGTATAAAGTCGAACAGTTGTCGTTTTTCCGTCATTCCGGCTTGTCCGGAATCGTTCTTAAAGAAGGATTCCCGTCCCGAATGCGTTCGGGATTGCGGGAATGACAAACGACTGTAATTTATACACGGACACTATATAAGTATAATGGATTGTTGCTTCAAAAGGGATTTCAGCAGGTGATAAGGATTGTCTCTTTACATCCTCTCAGGAGCAGAGACCCCAAGGACGGAAAGCCCCTCTTCCAGGACGGTCTTGACGGCACGGCAGAGCAACAGCCTTGCGCTTGTGGTCTCCCGGGACGTCCCGAGCACACGGTGGGTGTTGTAATAGGGGTGGAAGATGCCTGCAAGATCCTGGAGATAGAATGTAACACGGTGGGGTTCACGCGCCCTTACCGCACCCTCAAACATGAGTGGATAGAAGAGTATCTTCTTTATGAGGCTGAAATCCTCTTTTTCTCCCAGGGAATCGATATACCGTGTATCAGTCTTATCCGGATCAATCCCCTGTTCTTTAGCCTTTCTGAAGATACTGTTGATCCTTGCATGGGCATACTGCACATAATATACGGGGTTTTCAGATGACTCCTTCTTTGCCGTCTCAATATCAAACTCAAGCTGGCTGTCCGGCCTCCTGGTAAGGAATATAAACTTTGTAATATCCGCACCGACCTCCTCCATTACCTCCCTGAGGGTAACAAACTCCCCTGTCCTCTTGGACATCTGAACAGGCCTGCCTCCCCTGAGGAGGGTAACCATCTGGACGAGGAGGACGTTGAGCTTATCCCCTTCCTGCCCGAGGGCCCTTATCACCGCCTTGATCCGGGAGACATAACCATGATGGTCGGCTCCCCAGATATCGATAAGCTCATCAAACCCACGCTGGATCTTGTACCAGTGATATGCGATGTCGGAAGCAAAGTATGTATATGAGCCGTCGCTCTTGATCACCACCCTGTCCTTGTCGTCCCCGTAGTCGGTTGCCCTGAACCAGAGCGCTCCGTCTTTATCGTAGATCCTCCCCTTAGCCCTCAGCTCCCCGATGCACTTCTCAACGAGCCCCTCGGAGTAAAGGGCCCTTTCACTCTGCCACCTGTCGAAATGGACACCGAAGTCTGCAAGGTCCCTCTCTATCTCCTTCAGCATCAGCTCCGTTCCATGGCCGACAAAATAATCCTCAGCACTCCTGTAATCCACCCCGGCAAACCTGCCGCCCGTCTCTTTAACAATCCTCTCTGCCGCTTCTCTTACGTACTCACCCCGATAGCCGTCTTCAGGGATGGGGTGGTCTCCGCCAAGGGCCTCCTTATAACGGGAGAAGATGCTCTCTCCAAGGAGGCGGACCTGCCTGCCTGCATCATTGATATAAAACTCCCTCTCCACGTCATATCCCGCCTTACTGAGGAGGTTGCTCAGGGCAGCCCCCACTGCGGCGCCCCTGCCATGACCGAGATGAAGGGGACCTGTAGGGTTGGCACTTACAAACTCGACCTGGATCTTTTTCCCTCTGCCGATATCCCTGTAAAGGTATTCCCGGGGGTCCTCAATCAACCTCTTCATTTCATTCAGGAGGAAGTCCTTCCTGAACCTGAGATTGATAAATCCGGGACCGGCAACTTCCACATTCTCAAATATACCGGATCCCGACAGTATCGTTGAGAGCTCCCCGGCGATCTCTCTCGGCGGGCGCCTCAGGGCACTCGCCATGAGCATGGCGACCGGTGTTGAGAGGTCTCCATGCTCGGGGACCCTGGGCACCTCAAGCTCCACAATGGGCGCCTCAGCGCCGATCTCCTTAATAGCCTTCTCTATGGTCTCTCTTATATCCATAACTTAACAGGTCCGGGGGCTGATTAGAATAACATAGCCCTTCCGGCCGTAACAAGTGAAGAGTATTCCCCAAATCAGCCGTTTGAGTCGTGGGTCAAATTGAGAGCAGATGGGTAATGGCTTTTCGTCTCATTCTCGTCCCGGCGTCAAGCCGGGACTCCGAGGCAAGCAATCGGCTTCACCCTCCCGGTGAAGCATAACGATTGCTTGGAAACCGCTCAAAGCCATTACCCATCTGCCCTTTTCAAGGATTTACAGAATCTCTATCGGCAATTCAGAGTATTCGGTATCAGGGGCTGGAAAAAAAATGGAAGCTACCAATAATGAGGAAACCGGCGCTTCCTATAACTCTATCTGTTCGGGAAGCATATGCCTGACAATCTTGCCCTCTACCATGTAGATAACCATCTCCGCCACATTCGTTGCATGGTCGGCGATCCTCTCAAGGTATTTTGATACATAACTCACCTTCATCGCCCTGGATACGGTCGCCGGGTCCTGTGTCATTATAAACATCAGTTCCTTCAAGACCATACCATTGAGGTCATCAACCTCATCATCCCTCATGATTACGTCCATCGCGAGCTTTTTGTCCTCATTCACGAATGCATCAATCGCATCACGGACCATGCCCTGTGCTATCTCCCGCATCCTCGGGATATCGATGTATGGTTTCAGGGTTGGTTCCTCGTTCAACTCAATTGCTCGTTCAGCGATATTTACAGAGTTATCCGCAATCCTCTCAAGATCGGTGGTTATCTTCATTGCGGTGGTTATGAACCTCAGGTCCTTCCCCATAGGCTGCTTCAGGGCAAGGAGTTTTATACACTCCTCATCGATCCTTACATCGAAGGAGTTTATTGTATGGTCCTTCTCAATCACTTCTCTGGCAAGATCCGAGTCCCTATCCACAAGGGAACGTATAGAGTCCTTTATCGAGACCTCTACAAGGGCCGCCATCTTCAGTAGCATCTCCTTAAGGCGCTTCAGTTCTTCGCTTCTTACCGGCATTTAACCAAACCTCCCTGTTATGTAATCCTCTGTGAGCTGCTGAGAGGGGTTCGTAAAGATTTTATCAGTTCTGTCAAATTCTATCAACTCCCCAAGCATCAGAAACCCCGTCCAGTCTGAAACACGTGCCGCCTGCTGCATATTATGGGTTACGATTATAATGGTTACCTCCTTTTTCAATTCCACAACCAGTTCCTCTATCTTGGAGGTCGAGATGGGATCAAGGGAAGAACTGGGCTCGTCAAAGAGGAGCACCTCCGGTTCAACCGCAAGGGCACGTGCAATAACAAGCCTCTGCTGCTGGCCACCGGAGAGGGCATAGGCGCTCGCATTCAGCTTGTCCTTCACCTCTTCCCAGAGAGCTGCATGCCTCAGCGCCAATTCCACCAGTTCAGAGAGTTCAGACCTCTTTTTTGTCCCCTTCAATCTCAGCCCATAGGCGATATTGTCGAAAATGCTCATCGGAAACGGTGTCGGTTTCTGAAAGACCATACCGATACGGCTTCTGAGATCGATAAGGTCGATCTCTTTCTTAAGTATATTAGTGCCTTCAAAAATAATCTCACCCTCATACCTGTTTCCCGGATAGAGGTCATGCATCCTGTTAAAGCATCTAAGCAGTGTGGTCTTACCGCAGCCGGAAGGTCCGATCAAGGCGGTAATATCATGTTTGTGTACGGGAAGTTTGATCTTCTTAAGGGCATGAACACCGCCACCATAAAAGAAATCGAGGTCCTTGACCTCAAGTTCAAATCCTGTCATTGCTTTCCGTACCTCCATCTGATAATAGCCCTGCCGGTTAATGTCAGCAGGAGAATAAAGACCGTTATAATCAGTGCGGCCGCCCACGCCTGGGCATGCCATGAATCATAGGGACCCATTGCATACTGGAATATGGTAACTGTAAGGGATGCGATCGGTTCGTTCATATTAAGGGAAAAGAAGGAATTATTGAAAGAGGTAAAAAGAAGAGGCGCCGTCTCACCGGCAACACGGGCAATCGAAAGGAGAATACCGGTAATTATACCCGTTGCGGCACCGCGGTATACAACCTGCACGATTACTTTGTAATAAGGTGCCCCCAGGGCAAAGGCCGCCTCCCTCAGTGTCCAGGGAACGAGTTTCAGCATATCCTCAGTGGTCCTGAGCACGACGGGAACCATAATAATTGCAAGGGCAATTGCACCCGCCCACCCGCTGAAGTGTCCGAAGGGCTTGACCAATACAGCGTATATAAAAGTCCCCACAACAATCGACGGCACACTGACCATGATATCTGAGAGGATACTGATAAGCTGAGAAATCTTCCGACCCCGTGCATATTCAGCCAGGAACGTCCCACCGAGGACACCGAGGGGGACACCGATAACAGTAGCACCTATGGTGATAAGCAGTTGCCCCACAAAGGCGTTCCTGAGTCCGCCTCCCTCAACTCCGGGTGGTACCGGGTCCTTTAAAAAGAGGTTCGGATTCAGGGCGCTTATGCCTTCTATCAGGACATCACCAAGGATGAAAATGAGCCAGAAGAGGCCTGCAAAAGCCGCCAGTGCACTGAGGGATAGTGCAACAAAACTTTCGATCTTTCTTATCTTTTCCTTTGTCATTATTAAATCTTACCCGTAGAGGCGCCATCAACGGCGTCTTTGCTACTACATAGAGTCTGTGTATAAAGTCGGTCTCTCAATCCGTCATTCCGGCAGTCCTTAGGCCGGAATCCAGTCTTTTCAATAAATTCTGGATGCCCGACTACAGACTTCGGGCATGACAAAAATAAAAAACGGCAGTTTATACACGGACACTACACATACATAAAGAATATTCTATCACCGTGAATACCTCTTCTCCGCCCTGATAAGGAAGAACTTTGCGATTGCAAGGATGATGAAACTCATGACAAAGAGGATAAGGGCAAGATAAAAAAGTGACGAGAGGTATATATCGGTATCGGCCTCGGTAAATTCGTTTGCGAGAGTTACCGTTATTGTTGCCGCCGCATCGAAAAGTGATTTGGTGATCTGATGATTGTTTCCGAGGACAAAGGCAACGGCCATCGTCTCACCCAGTGCCCTGCCCAGTGAAAGGACTATTCCGCCAAACACGCCGATCCGGGAATATGGGATTATGACATTCTTCACCACCTCCCATTTAGTGGCCCCTACTGCGTAGGCTGACTCCTTCACGAGGGCAGGGGTCAGGTTAAATGCATCCCGTGAGATACTTGCGGTGAAGGGTATGATCATGATACCCAGGATGATGCTTGCAGTGAGGATATCGATTCCCATTGGTGTGCCTTCGAAGAGGAGTCCCAGGATAGGGACCTTACCCAGGGTCCCCTGGAGTGCGGGTTCAATATAATCCGACATGATGGGGGCAAGTGTGAACAGCCCCCACATACCATAGATGATGCTTGGTATTGCGGCAAGAAGTTCTATGGCAACCCCGACCGGTCCTTTCATCCAACCGGGGGCAATCTCCGTTACGAATACAGCAATCCCTATGGCAACGGGAATGGCGAAAATAAGGGCCAGAAATGTTGTAACCACAGTCCCGAAGATGTTGGTTGCGGCGCCGAATGACTCACGGACCGGGTCCCAGTCAACGGAGGTTATAAACCTCCATACTCCAAAGCGCTCAAAGGAGACCCTGGACTCAAGAACGAGGACAAGGAGAATGCCTGCAACAAAGATAAGTACGGATAATGATGCAATAGCAGTTATTGCAGAAAAGATGAGGTCAACGGGATTTTTTCTGAAAAGTACCGGCAAACAGAACTCCTTCACATGATATGGTTAATGAGCAAATTATACCATAACAGTGTTCCTTAAAAATTATATATATTATACAGGAATATTTTTATAGGGAGAGGACTTCCCGCGGGCTTGCCGCAGGAAGTCCTCCGGGGAAATATTCAATGAAAATCAGTAGATACCTGCTTTTTTCCAGTATGCCCTGATCGTATTCTTCAGGGAATCAGGCAGGGGTACATAGACAAGTCTCTCTGCTGTGCCATCACCGTTTTTAAAGGCCCAGTCAAAGAACTTCACTGTATTCTTGTTTGACTCATGCTGCTCCCTTGCAAGGAGTATAAAGGTCGCACCGGATATCGGCCATGCATTGTCACCGGGGGCATTGGTAAGCCAGAGATAGAAGTGCTTTTTAGGATCGAAACTGCCCGAGGCAGCCGCATCCTGAAAGCTCTTAATGCTTGGCTCAACAAAGTTGCCGGCCGGGTTCTTGAGGAGGATGTATGTGAGTTTGTTCTGCTTTGCATAGGCAAACTCTACATACCCGATGGAGTATTTCACCCTCTTTACATAGTTGGCGACACCTTCGTTGCCCTTTCCGCCAATTCCTGTAGGCCACTTTACGGCCTTTCCTGCTCCGACCTTATCCTTCCACGCAGGACATGCATCACTGAGGTAGGTGGTAAAAATAGCCGTTGTCCCTGAACCGTCTGACCTGTGGACTATGGTGATCTTCTTGTTCGGGAGCTTCAGGCCGGGATTGATACCTTTGATTTCACCATCATTCCAATAAGTTATCTCTCCCAGGAAGATCCTGCAGAGAGCATCTGCATCAAGCCTCAAAGTCCCGGATTTCATCTTCGGGATATTCACAACAGGAACAACTCCGCCGATAACGGCAGGGAACTGAAAGAGTCGTTCTTTGTCAAGTTTCTCAGGTTTGAGCGGTGCATCGGACGCGCCAAAGTCTACGGTCCTGTTAATAATCTGCCTCTGCCCACCACCGGATCCAATGGACTGATAGTTCAGCTTTACACCTGTCACCTTATTGTAGTCATATGCCCATGCAGAGTAAACGGGATAGGGAAATGTGGCTCCGGCCCCGTTCAGTGTCTCTGCTGCTTCCACTGCTTCCACTGTGACGATTGAAAACAGAAAGATGGCAGCTAAAAGCAATCTTACAACAGTCTTCATACGTTCCTCCTTCTTGTTTTTTTATTTTACAACTTGTTTATATTACATTACCATCTGTTACAGGACTGTGAAACCTCTGTTACGGTTATGTTAAATCTCCCGCAGCGCCCAAACCTGCCGATAGACCCATCTGCCCTCTATTTAGAGTCTGTGTATAAACTCAACAATAGAGCCGTCATTCCCGCGGTCTGTTGGGCGGGAATCCAGTCTTTTCAATAACTTCTGGATACCCGACTACAGACTTCGGGTATGACAAAAATAAAAAACGGCAATTTATACACAGACTCTATTTGACCCACGACTCAAAGGGCGGATTGGGAGTTTCTCCCAATGTCTTGAAGTTTTAAATACATAATGAATATAATATAGCGTGTGGGATTAGATGCCTTTCCTGTCTCTAAAGCCTTAAGAGCGAAAAGGAGAGCCCCGATGCAAAAGACGAATTGTTGGGAGTTCATGAAGTGTGGGAGGGAATCCGGTGGGCCTAACACATCAAGCCTTGGTATCTGTCCAGCTTCTGTTGATACCTCTGCTGATGGACTTAATGGTGGTAAAAACGGTGGGAGGATCTGTTGGACGGTAGCCGGCACACAATGCAACGGGAAGGTACAAGGAACCTTTGCAGAGAAGCGGCTTCTCTGCTTTAGCTGTGACTTTTTCATAAAGGTGAAGGATGAAGAGGGAGTTGCAAGGTTCCGTCTTCTGAAACCGAGACAGTTATACCGGCCGCAATAAATCAAGGGGTTTTTATAAAGGTCAGATCTTCAGATACCATTGCCCCGTCTCATAATCATAATGGACACGGTAGTTCCTGTCCAGGGTATCCCGCACCCTGAACACCCTCTTTCTCTTCCTGAAAATAGAATCCTCCTCAAGCCAACTCTCTATCACCTCAACCACCAGAACTTCATCATCTATGAAGAGCACCTGAGGCCGCTCAGAACTCCTCCCGCCTGAGTATTCCCTGACTTTTATCCTTCTGAACATGATCTTGCTAAAGGGGTGTCGTCAACCCCTCTGTAACCTCTCCCTGTTTTCTGCTATAATTTTAATATACTATATCCGGAGGGTAAGGGTATATGAAAAGATGGTATTTCATAATACTGATTTTAAGTCTCACGGTATCCACACGACTATTGTCTGCAAAGGAGGTATCAAAAATGGTCGAAAACATCCACTGGCTGGGACACGACACCTTTAAGGTGGCAGGTAGGGACGTGACGGTCTTCACTGATCCCTTTAGACTAAAAAAGTCCGACAGGGCCGACATAATACTCATTACCCACGATCATTACGACCACTGTTCTCCCGATGATGTGAAGAGGATTCAGAAGGAAGACACCGTGATCGTCACCACCCCTGATTGTGCCGACAAGCTGTCGGGTAATATAAGGACTGTTAAACCGGGCGACACGCTGGAGGTCAAGGGTGTCCTGATTGAGGCAGTCCCCGCATATAACACAAACAAGCAGTTTCATCCCAGAGACCGCAACTGGGTCGGCTATATATTCACAGTGGATGGCAGGAGGATCTACTTAGCCGGAGATACCGACTATATTCCTGAAATGAAGACATTCAAGGATATAGATGTTGCCCTTCTGCCTGTAAGCGGCACCTATGTAATGACCGCTGACGAGGCTGTTCAGGCAGCCCTGGATATCCACCCGAAGGTTGCCATCCCCATGCATTACGGGTCCATTGTCGGGACTGAATCGGATGCGGAGAGGTTTGCAGGGGCGTTGAAGGGTAAAATTGAGGTCGTGATTCTTAAGAAGGAGTGATAGCGCCCGGGTTCCGGCGCAAGGATATTACAGGTATCCGGTATGGCTGACGTAAAGAAGATACTTCAAGAACTCTTCAAGAAATATCCGGAGCCCCGGATTGCTCTTAATTTCAGCAATCCCCTTGAGCTGCTTGTTGCAACTATTCTCTCTGCGCGGTGTACGGACAAAAGGGTTAACGAGGTAACGAAGAGACTCTTCAGGAAGTACAAAACAGCCGGCGACTATGCAAATGCCGACGTATCCGAGCTTGAACAGGAGATAAGACCCACCGGGTTTTACAGGAACAAGGCCCGCCAGGTAATAAACTGCTGTAAGGGAATTGTTGAGGAATTTAACGGAAGGGTTCCTGAAACACTCGAGGAACTTACAAGACTCCCCGGCGTAGGAAGAAAAACGGCAAATGTCGTCCTTGGTTCTGCATTCGGTAAACAGGCAATAGCCGTTGATACCCACGTCCTGAGGGTGAGTAACAGGCTGGGCCTTTCCGGATCCGGGAACCCTGACAGGGTGGAAGAGGATCTGATGAAAAAAATCCCCCGGGATTCATGGACAAAGTTCACCCTGGCTGCCATCCTTCACGGAAGGGAGACATGCACTGCCGGGAATCCCCGCTGCGGGGAGTGCATTCTTTATGATCAGTGCCGATGGCCTGATAAGAGGAAATGATGGAGAGATTAAGAGAGGAAGAAGAACGGAATATGAAGAGGCTGAGGGTTATTGTTGACCTTGCCCAGGCCCTGCTTATGCAGACACAGGGGATCAGCCCTGAGGAAGCCTTTATTATCCTTAACAACACAAAGAGGGCCGTGCTGAATCTGTTCCCGGACAAGGAAGAAGTCTATGATCTCATATACACACCGAGGTTTAAGAGAATCATTGCCGAGCGATTTACGATCCCTGGCAGCCTTTCAGGAAGAAATTAAGGATTTCAGGATAGTCTTCTGTGAGTCAACGGCCTCGACAAACAGACTTGCCAAAGAACTTGCTGAAGAGGGTTATCCTGACAAAACCCTCGTAATTGCCGATTCACAGTACAAGGGCAGGGGAAGACGTGGCAGGCCATGGTTCTCACCCGGCAACAGCAATATTTACATGAGTCTCCTCTTGAGACCCCGGGGTCTGGACTTTACGCCACAGCTTATCACCCTTTCGGCCTCCCTCGCCGTAGTTACGGCCCTGAATGGCCTGATTTCTTTCGGCAGCCCCGATACGGCAGGAGGACCTGCCTGGCCGAAATGGCCCAATGATATCTACTGGGACAGAAAGAAGATAGGAGGGGTTCTTACGGAGGCAGCCTTCAGGATGAACTCTCTGAGTTTTTTAATCCTCGGGATCGGTCTCAATGTCAATATGGATGAAACTGCATTCCCGGGGGACCTTGCGGGGAAAATAACAAGCATAAAGGCAGAAACCGGGAAATCCAGCGACAGGGGAGAGTTGATATCGGAAATCCTCCGCCATTTCACGAACTTCTATGGCGACCTCTTTGTGTCGTCCTCCAGGCTCATAAGGCTGTGGAGCGGCCTCAGCAGGACGGTCAACAGCCCTGTACGCGTCCTGACTGCCAAAGGAGAGATCTCAGGGGTTGCCGTCGGGATTGACGGCAGGGGCTTTCTCAGGGTCAGGAAGGAAGGCGCAGAGGAGGTGCTCATAAACAGTGCCGACATCGAACACCTCCTGTAAACTACTGCGGGGTCGGGAATTTAAACCCATTTCAAACCCGGCAAAGGCGGTATCGGGAACAGGATGATTAACCCCTTGCTCATTCCCGGAAACGTGAACATCCGGCCATTACCGCAAAGTCTTCTTATCACCGGATCCGCACACCGGGTTAAAACAGACAATGATCATAGCAGTTGACATAGGGAACACGAGCATAAAGATAGGTCTCTTCGCAGACGGGTTAACAGACAGGACCGCCCTCACCACAGACCCCCTGAAGGGAAAGCCGTTTTACATGGAACTGCTGAGGGGAATTATCCGGGGCCGTCCGGTCTCAGGTTCAATCGTCTCCTCCGTTGTACCCTCCCTGAACCGGACAATCACGGATGTCCTGAGTAACTTCGGGGCTTGCAGGCCGTTGATGGTGGACTACAGAATACGCACAGGCCTGAAATACCTGATAGAGGAACCCCGAAGGATCGGTGCAGACAGGATTGCCAATGCCGTGGCAGCCTACGATATGATAAAGGGGAACGTTATTGTTGTGGACTGTGGTTCTGCAACCACTCTCACAGTAGTGGATGAAAGGGCCAACCTCCTCGGCGGTGCAATCATGCCGGGTATGGAAATGATGTGTACCTGCCTTAAGAGGGAAACGGGGGAACTCCCCCTTGTAACCCTCGACATACCCTCCGGGGCTTTAGGTAATGACACAAAAAGTAGTATAATTTCAGGAGTCCTTTATGGATCAGCCGGGGCTGTTGAACGACTTGCAGCCGAAATTACCGGTACTATAGGTCCCTCGGAGGTTGTCCTGACAGGCGGGAACGCAACTTATATAAAGGATCTTCTGAGGGGAAATGTGTACCATGTCCCCGATCTTACGCTCTCAGGTCTGAGGCTTATTTATGAGAGGAACATAAATGAATGAACTAAGGCGCGAACCACTGCTTGGCAGATGGGTCTCTGTCCTGAGCAGTTCTCTAAAACCGCAGGATTACACCCCCCCTGAAAAAACCCGACATGGCGGGCCCTGCACGCTCTGTCCCGGTGAAAGCGAAGATAACTCCCGGGAGATATACAGACTCTCTGACGACAAAGGAGACTGGAGCGTGAAGGTAATACAGCGCACGGCCGGTGTATTCACCCTTGAAGGAGACCTTGGAAGGCACGGCGTGGGCATGTATGACAAAATGAATTCGATCGGGACAAACGAGATAGTCATAGAGTCCCCCGACCATGACAGGCCGGCTGAAGACCTCGGACCGGAGCAGATGCGACGTGTGATTAATGTATTCCTCACGAGGATGTTCGAGCTTGAAAAAGACCCGCGTCTCAGATACATAATGATTCACAAAAACTACGGCCTCCCCTCAGCTGACACCTACGGCCATCCCCACTCCCTTATAACCGCCGTACCTGTAATACCAAAACGCATCAAGGAAGAACTCGACGGTTCCAAGCGCTATTATGAATACAAGGAGAGGTGCATCTTCTGTGATCTGCTGCGGGAAGAGGAACGCCTTAATGAGAGGATAATTCTCAAGACTGAACACTTTTTTACTTTCGCCCCCTTTGCCGCACGGTTTCCCTTTGAGGTCTGGATTGTCCCCATACACCACAGGTGTTCATTCAGGGATATCAGCGAAGATGAAAAGAACGACCTTGCCTATACACTTACCGTTACCCTTAAAAAACTCCGTAAAGTGCTGAACAACCCTCCTTACAACTACATCATTCATACTGCACCAAGCAGGATACCCCGCAGAAACCAGTGGCATACGCTTGGTGAGGACTTTCACTGGCATATAGAGGTTATGCCGAGGATAAGGAGGCTGAGCGGTTTCGAACTCGGCTCGGGCATGTACACACTAAGCACATCCCCTGAGGATGCTGCAAAATACCTTAAGGAGGTTTCAGATGGAGATTAAGAAGATTCTCTTCCCTACCGACTTTATGGAGGGAACGGCCCAGGCAATCCCTTACGCTGTTGACCTTGCAAAGAAGTATGGGGCAAAACTTTATATATTTCATGTCATATTTGAAGTTACAAGGGCCTCCGGGCTCTATGTGCCCCATGTCACCCTCGACGATCTCTATAAAAACATGAAGACGGAGGCTGAAAAAGAGATCAAGAAGGTCTACATTGAAGAGCTGAGGGGATTTGAAGATGTAGAGTATGTCGTCGTGAAGGGTGTCCCTTATGAAGAGATAATCAACTTTGCCGAGGACAAGGGTATTGACCTCATTGTGATCGGTACACACGGCAGAAAGGGCCTTGACAGGCTCTTCTTCGGGAGTACTGCAGAGAAGGTGATAAAACAAGCCCAATGCCCTGTAATGACGGTAAGGGTTAAGGGGTAACAACACATTTCGGGCTTCCTGCAAGATGCAGAAGACTTCGAAAAAAGTCGTTCTAAAGGCAGTGAACAACCTCATTAAACCAATAAGGAGCCCCTTTGCAGTCCACCCGCTCAGCTCAGGACATTGCCACAGGGTGACGGAATAAAGAATTTTGCGAGAGGCTCCTATAGATAAATCCAGGATGCGTTCAGAAGTCCTTGTTGTCGGGGGTGGACCTGCAGGGGCAACTGCTGCAAGGTTCCTCTCAGGGAACGGGATTGAGACAATACTCGTTGAGAGCAACCTGAAACACAACAAGCCCTGCGGCGGCGGTATACCTTTCGGGGCATTGGAAGACCTCGATATACCCCTCGAGATCGCCTACAAAGAGGTAAAGGCCCTGAAGGTCCACTTCCCTTCCGGAAGACGGATTGATATCCCTCTTCATGGGGGCAGCATTGCGGTTGTGGAGAGGGTGAAATTCGACCCCATGCTGAGGGCTATCGCCAAAGAGCAGGGCACACACATTATCGAAGGCACGTTCCTCTCGCTGAGGGAGAACGGCAACCGCATTATCTCCGAGGTCTCGGTCAACGGCGTCAGGGAAGAGATCGTCTCGGATTTTGTCATCGCCGCTGATGGCGTCAACTCAAGGGTCAGGAGGTCGCTTGGAGAAGTGCATCCCGGTTACATCTACACCCTCTCCGCCGGAATAAGGGGCAGGAGTTCGGATGCCTGCGAGTTCTGGTTCGGGAATAATCATGCCCCCGGCACTTACTCCTGGATATTTCCAAAGACAGGGTCCCTCTCTGTGGGGACAGGCACGGCGAGACCCCGGGAGGCCAGGGTGTCCTTTGAAAGGTTCGCAAGAAGGGCAGGCATCGAGGTGACCGATGACCTCGAACTGAGGGGATACAGGGTACCCCTCTGGCAAGCGGGTCTGTGTCAAAAGAACAGGGTTCTTTTTGTCGGGGATGCAGCAAGTCAGGTTATGCCCTTTGTTTATGAGGGGATTTATTACGCAATGAAATCAGGACAGTTTGCCGCAGAGGCATTGATCCGGAGGAAACCGTCCCTTTACAGAAAGCTCTGGCGGGGGAGGTTTTACTCAAGGTTTATTCTGATGAAAAAACTCCAGGAGACATTCCTGAAGAATGACGGACAGATCGAGAAGCTCTATGGTATCTTCAGCCGGAAAGAGTTCCAGGAGATATCGATGAAGCTGTGGCTAAGGAAGGAATCCGGCCGCGGGAATCTTTTAAGTTATATAAATCTCTTCAGGAAATTCTTACATTGAAGATAAAGTATTTCCTCCTTTTATCAATCATCCTGCATTCAGTAATAGTAACTCTCCTGTTGCGGCTGCCGCTGATGCCGCCTGAACAGAAACCGGGGGGACCTCTGATAGCAAGGCTCGTTGAACCGGAACCCACACCCCCGCCCCGGGTTCCCCACAAAGAAGCCCCGTCCATAGGAATACCTGAAAAAAGACCGCCTGAACCCGGAAAGAGGGCCCCGAAGTTCTCTGCTAAGCCGCCCGTTCAAAAAAAACACACCCTCAAAAAGAAAACCCCCCTGCCTTCAAAAAAGAAAAAAAGCATGATCCCCTTTGGTGGCGAGGGGCTCCGAAAACCGGCAAAACCGACAGTACCCAAGAAGGGCATCGAGGAGGGTAAAGCAGCACCTCCCGTAACAAAAAAGGGGGGATCACGGGAAAGGTTCCTCTCGGAGAAGGAACTGTTAGACAAAAAAATCATTGGTGAGGTAGCAAGAAAGTCGCAGGCCAAGAAGAAGAAGGATAACTCCGCCGTCACATTCAGCACAAGGGAACTGAAGTACTACAGCTACATGATGAAGCTGAAGAACAGGATTGAGAATATCTGGACCTACCCCAGAAGTGCGGCGGCACAGGGTATATATGGCGATCTCTACATCAGGTTCACAATAAAGAAAGACGGCTACCTTGGGGCGGTGGAACTGGTAAGGACATCCGGTTACAGGGAACTGGATGAGGCGGCAATCCAGGCACTGCGGGATGGTGAGCCTTACTGGCCGTTGCCGGAAAAGTGGAAGCAGAAGGGCTTCACAATAACAGGCCATTTCATATACACCCTGTACGGGACATACATCCGGTGAAGGACGGAGAAGAAAACCTTACTGCAGCGCCCCACATGCTCCGGGATATTATCTCCTCTCAATACGGAAAAGGGGGGCACTGATCAGACGTGAACGGCAGACCGGACACTTCCCCGGCTTATTCATTCTGTCCCTCTTTCTGAATATAAACCCGCAGGCCCTGCATTCAGAGGGGATGACCCTCATTTTACTGTCTCCCCTGTTCATCGTCCGGTGAATATGGTAGAGATGCTCATAGACCTCCTTCTCGGATATGTCCACCTCTACAGAGATATCCTGTGCAGAGAGGGTATCATCCTGCAACAGGGATACTATCTCCTGCCTGATCGTTTCCTTCCTGATTTCCGGACCAGGGTTTTTCACATTCATTCTCATCTCAGAACCTCCAGGAATCCTGCAAGTATTGCCTCTGCAACCGAATCTCCGCCTTGTTAACTTGAACCGTTAAACTGTGATACTCCGTTTATCCGGCAGACTTCGTACGCCGGGTCTATCGGTATTATATAGAAATAAGGATTCCGTATACTATCTCTTTTTTTACAGGCACACCCCGTGGAAGCGCATCTATTGCCATTTCATCCCTTTCAACCGGTTGATCATTTGAACGGTTGGACGGTTCTTCTACTCACGAGCTGTTCAATGGTTGAGACTGTTTTTATGGTATAATTCAACCCTGCATCTGATATTAATAAAGAAAGGAATTAACATCAAAATGAGCAATGAACCCGATAAAATCATTTACTCCATGGTCGGAGTGAGTAAATATTATGACAAGAAACCTGTACTGAAAGATATCTACCTGTCCTATTTCTACGGAGCGAAGATAGGGGTTCTCGGCCTCAACGGGTCCGGGAAAAGCTCCCTTCTCCGTATACTCGCGGGAAAGGACAGGGACTTTAACGGTGAAACGGTCCTGTCACCCGGCCACACTGTAGGGCTGCTTGAACAGGAGCCGGAACTGGATGATACAAAGACGGTTCGCGAAATCGTCGAAGAAGGGGTAAAGGAAACGGTAAACACCATGCGTGCCCTGGAAGAGGCTTTGGAGAATTTTGCCGGATGTGTCGTAATCATCAGTCACGACCGCTGGTTCCTCGACCGTATCGCTACCCACATACTTGCCTTTGAGGGTGACAGCCGGGCAGTCTGGTTCGACGGTAATTATTCGGAATACGAAGCGGACAGACAAAAACGTCTCGGCACAGCCGCGGACCAGCCCCACCGGATTAAGTACAGGCACTTGACCAGGGGGTAAGGTAAATGAAGCTCTTTGAACGTTCGAACAGGATTCCCCCTGCACTTTATCTTTACGCCGGAGAAGCTTATAATCAATATATTGCTTCTGCCTGCTGTTGCCGAAGCCTGCCGTTAGCTATGACTGGATAGGAGATTATTGTGAGTTATATTAATATTGAAAATGAGGCCGGACTCCGGTCATACCTGAAGAGGTTCAATGAGAAAGAGCTTCATATTATCGCTTTGGATATAGAAGCGGAGTCTAATTGTCATGCCTACGGAGAAAAATTGTGCTTAACGCAGATCTTCGATGGAGTGAACCATGTAATCATTGATCCATTCAATATAGGTAGTAATGCCCTTAAACTTCTCTTTGAGAATCCGAACGTTCTGAAAATCATGTACGATGCGGGAAGCGATTTATCGCTGCTGAAAAACTCTGCCGGAATAGAAATAAAATCGATACTGGATTTAAGACCGGCGGTCGAGCTTCTTAACTATAAAAAGAAGGACCTTCATTCCGTAATCGCATCTGAACTCGGGATTATCCTGGAGAAGAAAAGGACATATCAGCAATATAACTGGATGAAAAGACCTGTTTCCGAACAGGCGATCGATTACGCCCTCAATGATGTAAGGCATCTGCCGGCATTGAAAGACATCATTTTAGCAAAACTGTACGCAAGGAAATTGATGGAGATCTTTCTCCTGAAGAACCTGCAGATACAGAACAAGGATTATACGAGGGATCCGGAAGATAAATACAAAAAAATAAGTGGATACAGCAGGCTTCAAGATGACCAAAAAGAAAATTTCCGGAAAGTTTTTGATATCAGGGATAAGTATGCAAAACAGTGCGACCTCCCGCCTCATAATGTAATTCAAAAAACCGATATAATCAGGATCATACAAGATGCAAAATATATTGATCACATACGCTATTCAAAAAGACTTAGTAAGGATTTGGTCCAGGACATGCTGCAGGAAATCAGAAAAGCCGCTAAGAGTTTATCAACCGGACGACAAGGGGCCGAAGCTGGTTTAAACAAGTCAAGCCCTTAATAATCTGAATTATTTGTTGATTCATTCATTCATTGTCCTCATTTAGTTTGGTTGATGGGTAACCCTGCCTTAAACCCTTCGTTCCGATCCTGGTAATTCGAGGGTCAAGCGGTCTGAAAGTTGACTGATATGCATCAGGCCGCATGGTGCACCCCTATATCCACAAAGGCACCAAAGGCGGTTATGTTGGTTATAACTCCCGGGAGTTTCATCCCAGGCATGACATTCCCGATTTTTTCAATCCCCTCTGCAGGATTAGCAATATTTAGCTGCTTTGTAGTAAACTTACGGTCAAGTTTAGCTGATTGATGGAAAATCCAAATATGAAGGAGTTAAAAATGGCAGAAGCAAAAGGATTGAATAAACCGGTAAAGCTGAAAAATGAACTGGCGGATCTTCTCGGAGCAACCGAGCTTCCCAGAACAGAGATCACCAAAAAACTATGGGACTATATCAAAGCGAATAAACTTCAGACAAAGACTGAAAATGGAAAGCCTGAAAACGCAGGCAAGTTCATTGTGGCTGATGCTAAATTGCTCCCGATCTTCAAAAACACAAAATCCAAAAGCAAATCAGGCAAGGTCACTGACCTTACAAAGCTGAAAGAAGGGCAGACAATCAACATGATGCAGATGGCTGCTATTGTCGGCGCAAATATAGAATAAGTGCTCAGGTTAATAGGCTGAAGGCTATAGGAAAAAACTGAAAAGGTTTTGATTAAAGCGCTGAGTGAAACTTGATTTACTTCAGCCTTCAGCCTAAACACCTGAGCAGTTGTAGTTTGCAGTATTTGTTTTATTCCTCATCCGGAACCGCGCACGGCAATCCAGATTGTATGTCGCCAGCCACCGCGAGGACTGCGCGCCCTTACACGCACCTCATCTACCCCGAAGCCCGACCTGCGAAGACGCCTTGCAAAGGCACGGTCAGGAGCTGAAGACCATACAGCAAGCACACCCGCAGGCCGAAGCGCTGCAAGGGATGCGTCAAGCCCGGCCTGTGAATATAGCCGGTCATTGCTCTCCCGCGTCAGTCCCCCGGGTCCGTTGTCCACGTCCAGCAGAATAGCATCATATGCCATCTCCTCCTGCTTCAGCATATGTCCTACTTCAACTTCGCATACACTGACCCGGCCGTCCTGAAGAGGGTTGCAGCACAGGCCGGCAAGAGGTCCCCTGTTCCACTTCACTACCGCAGGTACTAATTCAGATACAACTACCCGGGCACCAGTGCTGAGCCGCTTAAGCGACGATGCCAATGTAAATCCCATACCGAGTCCCCCGATCAGTACCCGGGGACTGCCACGTTCTGTAATCCTTGCACAGGCAAGCTCGGCCAGGGCTTCCTCCGATCCATGAGAGCGGCTGTTCATAAGCTCATGGCCGTTCACCCTTATCGAAAATTCTCCACCGCGCCTGTACAGGCAAAGCTCCCCACCGTCTCCAGGTACCTGTGCGCATTCGAGCAGTTCCCATGGGATCATGAATGCCTCATCTTTCTTTTTTCCTGCTAATCACTTTCCACAATTAGACCACAGTCTTCACATCTGTATTTCGCCCTTCCATTGTCTCCCTTTGCAACTTCTTCAAAATCAAACTGTTTATTACCATTTATTTCATAACATTCAGGACAATAGCTCTCTCCAAGTTCATCAGCCTTTATCGTCAAATGGCAGTACCGACATCGCAACACGTTCTTCTTGACAGGCAATAGATCGAGAATGCTGTGTTTGCAGGAAGACACAATGACTTCTATCTTCTGCTCGTAATTTTAATAAGGTGATATCCGAACTGGGTTTTGACCGGGCCGTGCACTTTTCCAACTTCCTCGCTGAACACAACCTCATCAAATTCCTTCACCATCTGTCCCGGTGAAAATTCACCCAGATCTCCGCCCCGTTGTCCCGAAGGGCACTGGGAATGCTCCTTTGCCATTTGGGCAAAATCAGATCCCTCTTCAATTTGTTTCTTAATGTTTGAGCATTCCTCCTCAGTCTTTACCAGGATGTGACTTGCAGCAGCTTTAGCCATCGTTGTCTCCTTTTCATAGTGATTTATTAATTTAGAGTCTGTGTATAAACTCAAACAGTTGTCGTTTTTCCGTCATTCCGGCTTGTCCGGAATCGTTTCTTTAAGAAGGATTCCCGACTCGCTTCGCTTGCGGGAATGACATGCTTTTGAGCATTTGTGTTATTTATACACAGACTATAATTGACAGTCTCGTAAAAAATCAGAAATACCGTATTCTGTCATTCTGAATCCCGAACTTAATTCGGGAAATCTATATAAATCAAGAACTTATGAGACCCTGAAACAAGTTCAGGGTGACAATCAGGGACTTTTTACGAGTTTGTCATAATTAGTATTAATCATATTACCCGTTTTATTTCCCTTATCCTGATTTTGCCTTCCACGAGCAGTTCTTTCTTGATCTTCTTAAGCTTTCTTACCCTGTCTTCAACCTTCAGTGCAAGGCCTTTGTCACCTATCTTCTTTTTTAAAACCAGTTTTAGCGGTGCCTTTCCTCTTAAATATTTCGAGCCCCGGCTGCCGCCCTTATGCTCTTCGAACCGCCTCTTCACATCGGTTGTTATCCCCGTATACAAGCTCCCGTCTTTGCACCTTATTAAATATAAAAACCAGATCTCCATTTTATTGTATGCCTGTCTATGCAAAAAAAGGACAAGGGGTCGGGCACCGACAAAAGGCATTCGAAGATTTAATCGCATATTAATTTTGCAGAGTGTCATCTGCATATCTCTTTGACTCGTCCCACCTCTCCACTATCTAATCTTACTTTTATGCCATGAGGATGTGAAGGAGAATTTGTCAAGATATCTTTGACAATTCCTTCGGTTAACTTACCGCTTTTTTGGTCCTGCTTTAATACTATCTTGACTCTAAGGCCTTGCGTTATATTTAATCTTTTTCCCCCATCCATAATAATATTATATACTCCACATTAAATTATTTGCTTGACTAACGGGCTCTGACCCCAAGGATACTACCGCGTATTTCAGGCAGACTCCTTTGATATCCGATCGAGCAAGGCCCAGCGTTCATAAGCGTCGGCAATATCCTTTTCCAGCTTCTCGATCTTCGATTTTGCTTCGGCCACCCTGCTTCCATCACCTTTGTAGAATTCAGGATCTGATAGTTTCTTATAAAGACCGGCATGCTCTGCTTCCACTGATTCAATCATGGCGGGGAGTGCTTCTATCTCTCTGTTTTCTTTAAATGTGAGTTTGCGGGGCCCCTCTTTTTTTTGACGGGGCTTTTTCCGCCCCGTGATCTTCACTTTCCGATTCACTGCATCAGGTACACGCTGTCTCAGCCAGTCATCATATCCCCCGACATATTCGCCGATCCTGCCGCCTCCTTCGCAAACGATCGTACTTGTCACAATGTTGTTCAGAAATTCCCGGTCATGGCTCACCAGCAGGACCGTACCTTTATATTCCATCAGCATCTCTTCAAGAAGTTCAAGCGTGTCTATATCAAGGTCGTTTGTCGGCTCGTCCATGACGATTACATTTGAAGGCAGTGTAAAAAGCTTTGCGAGCAGAAGCCGGTTACGTTCGCCGCCGGAGAGGACCTTTACCGGCATTCGGGCACGATCCGGCGGAAAGAGAAAGTCCTCGAGATAGCCGATCACATGTCTTTTTATGCCGTTTACAGTAACGTGCTCACCGTCAGCCACATTTTCCACTACGGATTTTTCATCATTCAACTGTGCACGGTGCTGATCAAAGTATGCAACCTCAAGTTTTGTTCCCCTGCGCACAGAACCTTCATGCTCTACCATGGTACCGAGAAGGATGTTTATCAGTGTAGTTTTTCCTGAGCCATTGGGGCCGATAATCCCTATCCTGTCGCCTCTCATAATTACCGTTGAAAAATTATCTATAAGTTTTAGCCCGTCAAATGTACACCCAATCCCCTTTGCCTCAAGCACAAGCTTCCCTGATCTTTCAGCATCGGTAAGATTCATTTTAGCGCTTACGGACAAC